>NZ_AZSV01000015.1:0-70163 GCF_000582595.1 Pseudomonas sp. BAY1663 | reverse complement strand
CTCCGGCCCCCCGCCGCAGCTGCCGCGCCGGCTGCCGACGCGGCCCCGGCCGCACCCAAGCTGAACGGCACCGTGGTCCGCTCGCCGATGGTCGGCACCTTCTACCGCGCCTCCTCGCCGGAAGCCAAGGCCTTCGTCGACGTCGGCCAGACCGTGAAGAAGGGCGACATCCTCTGCATCGTCGAAGCCATGAAGATGATGAACCACATCGAGGCCGAAACCAGCGGCACCATCGAATCCATCCTGGTGGAGAATGGTCAGCCGGTCGAATTCGACCAGCCGCTGTTCACCATCGTTTGAACCGCGGAGAGCCAGCGATGTTGGAAAAAGTACTGATCGCCAACCGCGGTGAGATCGCCCTTCGCGTCCTGCGCGCCTGCAAGGAACTGGGCATCAAGACCGTGGCTGTGCACTCCACTGCCGACCGTGACCTGATGCACGTGTCGCTGGCCGACGAGTCCGTGTGCATCGGCCCGGCCTCTTCCGCCCAGTCCTACCTGAGCATCCCGGCCATCATCGCCGCCGCCGAGGTGACCGGCGCCGACGGCATCCACCCCGGCTACGGCTTCCTCGCCGAGAACGCCGACTTCGCCGAACAGGTGGAGAAATCCGGCTTCACCTTCATCGGCCCGACCGCCGACGTGATCCGCCTGATGGGCGACAAGGTCTCGGCCAAGGACGCCATGAAGAAGGCCGGCGTGCCGACCGTACCCGGCTCCGACGGCCCGCTGCCGGAAGACGAGCAGAAAGCGCTGCAGATCGCCCGCGAAGTGGGCTATCCGGTGATCATCAAGGCCGCCGGCGGCGGCGGTGGTCGCGGCATGCGCGTGGTGCACAAGGAAGAGGACCTGATCGCCTCGGCCAAGCTGACCCGCACCGAAGCCGGCGCCGCCTTCGGCAACCCGATGGTTTACCTGGAGAAGTTCCTGGTCAACCCACGCCACGTGGAGATCCAGGTGCTGGCCGACGGCCAGGGCAACGCCATCCACCTGGGCGACCGCGACTGCTCGCTGCAGCGCCGCCACCAGAAGGTCATCGAGGAAGCCCCTGCCCCGCTGATCGACGAAGAGGCTCGCCGCAAGGTCCAGGCCCACTGCGTGCAGGCCTGCATCGACATCGGCTACCGCGGTGCCGGTACCTTCGAGTTCCTCTATGAAGACGGCAACTTCTACTTCATCGAGATGAACACCCGCGTGCAGGTCGAGCACCCGGTCACCGAGATGGTCACCGGTATCGACATCGTCAAGGAGATGCTGCGCATCGGCGGCGGCGAGAAGCTGGCGATCAAGCAGAAAGACGTGGAGATTCGCGGCCACGCCATCGAATGCCGCATCAACGCCGAAGACCCGCGCACCTTCATGCCCAGCCCGGGCAAGGTGAAGCACTTCCACGCCCCGGGCGGCAACGGCGTGCGCGTCGATTCGCACCTGTACGACGGCTATGCGGTACCGCCGCACTACGATTCGCTGATCGGCAAGCTGATCACCTTCGGCGCCGACCGCGACGAAGCCATGGGCCGCATGCGCAATGCCCTGGACGAGCTGATCGTCGACGGCATCAAGACCAACGCCCCGCTGCACCGCGACCTGGTGCGCGACGCAGGCTTCTGCAAGGGCGGCGTGAACATCCACTACCTGGAAAAGAAACTGGGTATGGACAAGCACTAAGCTGCAAGCTGCAAGCTGCAAGCTGCAAGCTGCAAGCTGCAAGCATATGATGCACACCTCTGGAGCGGCCTCGGCCGCTCCTTCTTTTTTATTCATGCGGCTTGAGGCCTGAAGCTTGAAGCTGCTCCCGAAGGGAGTCTCCCATGTCCTGGCTGCAGATCCGACTCGCCATCACCCCCGAACAGGCCGAAGCGCTGGAAGACCAGCTGCTGGACCTCGGCGCGGTCTCCGTGACCTTCATGGACGCCGAAGACCAGCCGATCTTCGAACCGGATCTGGGCACCACCCCGCTGTGGTCGCATACCCATCTGCTGGCGCTGTTCGAAGCCGATACCGACCCCGACGCCCTGCTCGCCCACCTGCAGCTGCTACGCGGCACCGAGCTGCCGGAACACCAGGTCGAGCAGGTCGAGGACCAGGACTGGGAACGCAGCTGGATGGACAACTTCCAGCCGATGCGCTTCGGTCGCCGCCTGTGGATCGTGCCCAGCTGGCATGCCGCCCCCGAGCCCGACGCGGTCAACCTGCTGCTCGACCCGGGACTGGCCTTCGGCACCGGCACGCACCCGACCACCGCGCTCTGCCTCGAATGGCTGGACGCCCAGCATCTCGAGGGCCAGTCCCTGCTGGACTTCGGCTGCGGCTCGGGGATTCTCGCCATCGCCGGCCTGCTGCTGGGCGCCGAGCACGCCGTCGGCACCGACATCGACAGCCAGGCGCTGGAGGCCTCGCGCGACAATGCCGAACGCAACGGCATCGCCGCCGAACGCTTCGCACTCCATCTGCCCGAACAACTGCCGCAGGAGCCCGCCGACGTGGTGGTCGCCAACATTCTCGCCGGGCCGCTGGTGTCCCTTGCACCGCGCATCGGCGCACTGGTCAAGCCCGGCGGCCGGCTGGCGTTGTCCGGGATTCTCGCCGAACAGGCCGAAGAGGTCCGCGCCGCCTACGACGAGGCCTTCGAACTCGACCCGACCGCCATCAAGGACGGCTGGGTACGCATCAGCGGCGTACGCCGGCGTTGAGCGACATGCGGGCGCAGCCCACCGCTCACAACGACAGCGGCGTCACTGCCGCTGGGCGGTAGGCATGCGCTAGACTAGCCGGCACTTTCCCCGCGGAATCGCGCATGACCAGCTTCATCACCCAATGCCCTCATTGCAGCACCCGTTTTCGCGTCAGCCGCAGCCAGCTTCGCGCCGCGCATGGCACCGTGCGCTGCGGCGCCTGCATGGAAGTGTTCAATGCGGCTCGCCAGCTGCTGCGTGATGATCTCGACCCGACGCAAGCGCTGGCCGACCCGGCACCGCCCCGGGCCGTAGAGCCTCCCTTGCCGCCGGCCGCCCCCGCCGAGCCGGTGCGGCCGGCGCTCGAGGCCGACGAAACCCTGTGGATTCACGACGATCTCGACCTGGACAGCCTCGACCTCGACGAGGAACTGGCCAAGCTCGAGCGCCAGGAGCTCGAGCTGTCGCGCGATTTTCTCGAATTGCAGAATGCCTCCAGCCCAGCCACGCGCCTGCTCGATACGCGGCCGGAAGAAGAACGCATCCATGACGAAAGCTGGGCCGAGACGCTGCTCGACGCCGAAGCGCAGGACACTGACTCCGCGACCAAGCCGGACGCTGGAGGGGAGCCGGAGCCGATCAGCTTCACGCCGGTAACCGAGGCCGCACCGCAGCCCCCCAGCCCGCTCGCGACGAGCACCAGGCCATTGGCGAGCGCCAAGGCGCAGCAGGCGCAGACCGAACGCATCGAACCGGACTTCGACATTCCACCGGCAATCTCCTCGCCCCCTCGCCAGGAACCCGCCCTGCGTGACGAACCGCTGTTCGAACTCGAAGACGAGCCGCTGCAACTGGACTGGCAACAGCGCAAGAAACCCTGGGGGCGCTGGCTCGGCTGGGGCGCGCTGAATCTCCTGGCCCTGCTCGCGCTCGGCGCCCAGTACGTGGCCTACAACTACGACGAACTGTCGCGCCAGGCGCAATACCGCCCCTGGTTCGAGCGCATCTGCCCGACACTCGGCTGCAAGCTGCCGTCGCTGGTCGACATCGACCAGATCCGCAGCAGCAACCTGGTGGTGCGCAGCCATCCCGAGTTCAGCGGGGCGCTGGTGGTCGATGCGATCCTCTACAACCGCGCGGCCTTCGCCCAGCCTTTCCCGCTGCTGGAGATTCGCTTCGCCGACATCAATGGCAAGCTGCTGGCCAGCCGCAGCTTCAAGCCCGGCGAATACCTTTCCGGCGAGCTGGCGGGGCAGGCCCAGATGCCGCCGCAGGTACCGATCCACATCGCGCTGGACATCCTCGATCCGGGCGCCAAGGCGGTCAATTACAGCCTGAGCTTCCATTCGCCGGAATAACCCAAAGCCATCCCTGGCCTGAAAGCGCATCATGCGACGCCCGTGATGGCGTCCGCCATGGCTTGCAAACTCCTGGCGATAAGCTGGCCGCTGTTCAGAATTTGTTCAAAACAACCTTTAACCCGTCATGCGGAGCGGGTATTATGCCCACCCTTTTTTGCAGTCCCGATCGACCTAGCAAGCAGGCTCCAGGCAGGGAATCTTCATGTCAGCGGTACGCATCGGCCCTTACACCTTGACCAACCGGTTGATCCTCGCGCCCATGGCCGGCGTGACCGATCAGCCGTTCCGCCAGTTGTGCCGCCGCTTCGGCGCGGCCCTGGTGGTCTCGGAAATGCTCACCAGCGACGTGCGTCTGTGGAACAGTCGCAAGTCGCGTCTGCGCCTGCCGCATGCCGGCGAGCCGGAACCGCGTTCGGTGCAGATCGCCGGTGGCGATCCCGAGATGCTCGCCGAGGCCGCCCGGCGCAACGTGGAGCTGGGCGCACAGATCATCGACATCAACATGGGCTGTCCGGCGAAGAAGGTCTGCAACAAGGCCGCGGGTTCCGCCCTGATGCGCGACGAGCGCCTGGTCGGCGAGATTCTCGAGGCGGTGGTGGCCGCGGTGGACGTACCGGTGACGCTGAAGATCCGTACCGGCTGGGACCGGCAGAACAGGAATGGCGTCCGCATCGCCCGCATCGCCGAACAGTCGGGGATCGCCGCCCTCGCGGTGCATGGGCGGACCCGGGCCGATCTGTACACCGGCGATGCCGAATACGACACCATCGCCGCGATCAAGCAGGCGGTGTCGATCCCGGTGTTCGCCAACGGTGATATCGATTCGCCGCAGAAAGCCCGCCAGGTGTTGCGGGCCACGGGGGCCGACGGCCTGCTGATCGGCCGTGCGGCGCAGGGTCGCCCGTGGATCTTCCGCGAAGTGGAGCATTATCTGCGCACTGGCGAGCTGCTGCCGGCCGCGACGCTGGAAGAGGTCGAGACTATCCTGTTGCAGCATCTGCAGGCACTGCACGAGTTCTATGGCGAGGTGATGGGCGTGCGCATCGCCCGCAAGCATGTGGGTTGGTATCTCGCCACATTGCCGGGTGCACGGGAGTTTCGCGCCCGTTTCAATCATCTGGAAGACAGGGATGCACAGGGCTCCAGCATTCGGCAATTCTTCGCCGAACAACGCTCGGGGCCCGGCTCGGTGGATGGAACAGAGGTGGCCGCATGACGCTGTTGAATGAAACATTGGTAAGTGGAACGACATCCGTGAGTGACAACGTGAACCTGAAGCAGCACCTGAACACGCCGAGCGAAGCAGGCCAGACGCTGCGCGGCAGCGTCGAGAAAGCGCTGCACAACTATTTCGCCCGGCTCGAAGGTGCCGACGTCACGGACGTTTACAACCTCGTGCTCTCCGAAGTGGAAGCGCCGCTGCTGGAAACGGTGATGCACTACGTCAAGGGCAACCAGACCAAGGCCTCGGAATTGCTGGGCCTGAACCGCGGCACCCTGCGCAAGAAACTCAAACAGTACGATCTGCTCTGAAAAGCGGTGGCAGGTTGCAGGCTTGAGGCGGCAGGCCGCCCCGGCCTGGGACCTGTCGCCTCAAGCCTGTAGCCCTAGGAAACGTCAATGACCGACCAAACCACCCGCCTTCCCGTCCGCCGTGCGCTGATCAGCGTGTCCGACAAGACCGGCGTCGTCGATTTCGCCCGTGAACTCGCCGCCCTCGGCGTCGAGATCCTCTCCACCGGCGGCACTTTCAAGCTGCTGAGCGAGAACGGTATCGCCGCCGTGGAGGTCGCCGACTACACCGGCTTCCCGGAAATGATGGATGGCCGGGTGAAGACCCTGCACCCGAAGATCCATGGCGGCATCCTCGGCCGGCGTGACCTGGACGGTGCGGTGATGAGCGAGCATGGCATCCGGCC
The DNA here is from genome assembly GCF_000582595.1 of Pseudomonas sp. BAY1663. Taxonomy (NCBI): domain Bacteria; kingdom Pseudomonadati; phylum Pseudomonadota; class Gammaproteobacteria; order Pseudomonadales; family Pseudomonadaceae; genus Pseudomonas; species Pseudomonas sp. BAY1663. Next base: position 64,209 of record NZ_AZSV01000015.1, on the reverse strand, counting down.
GATCGACCTGGTCGCAGTCAACCTCTACCCGTTCGCCGCCACCGTGGCCAAGCCGGGCTGCACACTGCCCGACGCCATCGAGAACATCGACATCGGCGGCCCGACCATGGTCCGCAGCGCGGCGAAGAACCACAAGGACGTCGCCATCGTGGTCAATGCCGATGACTACGCCGGCGTGGTCGCGAACCTGAAGAGCGGTGGCCTGACCTACGCCCAGCGCTTCGACCTGGCGCTCAAGGCCTTCGAGCACACCGCCGCCTACGACGGCATGATCGCCAACTACCTGGGCGGTATCGACCAGGCCGCTGAAACCCTCACCACCGAGGGCCGCAGCCTGTTCCCGCGCACCTACAACATGCAGTTCATCAAGGCGCAGGACATGCGCTACGGCGAGAACCCGCACCAGCAGGCGGCCTTCTATGTCGAGAAGCCGGAAGAAGCCTGCGTCGCCACCGCCAAGCAGCTGCAGGGCAAGGAGCTCTCGTTCAACAACGTCGCCGATACCGATGCCGCGCTGGAGTGCGTGAAAAGCTTCGTCAAACCAGCCTGCGTCATCGTCAAGCACGCCAACCCGTGCGGCGTGGCCGTGGTCCCGGAAGACGAGGGCGGCATCCGCAAGGCCTACGACCTGGCCTACGCCACCGATAGCGAATCCGCCTTCGGCGGCATCATCGCCTTCAACCGCGAGCTGGACGGCGAGACCGCCCAGGCCATCGTCGAGCGCCAGTTCGTCGAAGTGATCATCGCGCCCAAGGTTTCCCAGGCCGCCCGCGACGTGGTCGCCAGCAAGGCCAATGTGCGCCTGCTGGAATGCGGTGAATGGCCGGCCGAGCGCAGCCCGGGCTGGGACTACAAGCGCGTCAACGGCGGCCTGCTGATCCAGAGCCGCGACATCGGCATGATCACCGAGGCGGACCTCAAGATCGTCACCCGTCGTGCGCCCACCGAGCAGGAGATCCACGACCTGATCTTCGCCTGGAAAGTGGCCAAGTTCGTCAAGTCCAACGCCATCGTCTATGCCAAGAACCGCCAGACCGTCGGTGTCGGCGCCGGCCAGATGAGCCGCGTCAACTCCGCGCGTATCGCCGCGATCAAGGCCGAGCACGCCGGTCTGGCGGTACCCGGCGCGGTGATGGCCTCGGACGCCTTCTTCCCCTTCCGCGACGGTATCGACAACGCCGCCAAGGCCGGCATCACCGCGGTGATCCAGCCCGGTGGTTCGATGCGCGACGAGGAAGTCATCGCCGCCGCCGACGAGGCCGGAATCGCGATGGTGTTCACGGGTATGCGTCACTTCCGCCATTGATTGGCTGGTGGATGGCTTCGGCCATCCACCCTACTCCAGCCCTATTTCGTAGGTGGATAGCGCTTTTTCTATCCACCAAACGGGCCGCAGGCCCGCCTCCTACAGGAGAATCCCATGAACGTACTGATCATCGGCAGCGGCGGCCGCGAGCACGCCCTGGCCTGGAAAGTGGCGCAGGACCCACGCGTCGCCAAGGTCTTCGTCGCCCCGGGCAATGCCGGCACCGCCACCGAGGCCAAGTGCGAGAACGTCGCCATCGACGTGTTGGCCATCGAGCAGTTGGCCGATTTTGCCGAGAAGAACGTGCAGTTGACCATCGTCGGCCCGGAAGCGCCGCTGGTGAAGGGTGTGGTCGATCTGTTCCGCAGTCGCGGCCTGGACATCTTCGGCCCCACCGCCGCCGCTGCCCAGTTGGAAGGCTCCAAGGCCTTCACCAAGGATTTCCTCGCTCGCCACGCTATCCCCACCGCCGACTACCGCAACTTCACCGAAGTCGAGCCGGCGCTGGCCTACCTGCGCGAGAAAGGCGCACCGATCGTCATCAAGGCCGACGGCCTGGCCGCCGGCAAGGGCGTGATCGTCGCCATGACCCTGGCCGAAGCCGGAGACGCGGTACGCGACATGCTGTCGGGCAATGCCTTCGGCGATGCCGGCGCGCGCGTGGTCATCGAAGAATTTCTGGATGGTGAAGAGGCCAGCTTCATCGTCATGGTCGACGGCGAGAACGTGCTGCCGATGGCCACCAGCCAGGACCACAAGCGCGTCGGCGACGGCGACAGCGGCCCCAATACCGGCGGCATGGGCGCCTACTCGCCGGCCCCGGTGGTCACCGCCGAGGTGCACCAGCGGGTGATGGACGAGGTGATCTACCCGACCGTGCGCGGCATGGCCGCCGAAGGCAACGTCTACACCGGCTTCCTCTACGCCGGGCTGATGATCGACAAGGCCGGCGCGCCCAAGGTCATCGAGTTCAACTGCCGTTTCGGCGACCCGGAAACCCAGCCGATCATGTGTCGCCTGGAATCCAGCCTGGTGCTGCTGGTCGAGGCCGCATTGGCCAAGGCACTGGACAAGGTCGAAGCGACCTGGGACCCGCGCCCGACCGTCGGCGTGGTGCTGGCCGCCGGCGGCTATCCCGGTGACTATGCCAAGGGCGACGTGATCGAGGGGCTGGACGCCGCCGCGCAACTCGACGGCAAGGTGTTCCATGCCGGCACCGCGCTGAATGCCGACGGCCAGGTGGTGACCGCTGGTGGCCGCGTGCTCTGCGCCACCGCCATCGGCGCCAGTGTCTCCGACGCCCAGCAGCAGGCCTATCGCCTGGCGGAGAAGATCCGCTGGAACGGCTGTTTCTACCGCAAGGACATCGGCTATCGCGCCATTGCCCGCGAGCAGGGCGAACGCTGAGCACAGGCCGTGTCAGGAATGCGTGCGGCGGCAAGTTTTATCGCCGCGGCACGCATTACAGCCCGGCGGCGGCATGGCTATAATCCGCCGTCACACACTTGAACGGACTTCTCTCGTGGGTCGGCTCCGGATCGCCATAGCTTTCATCTTCGGCCTGCTGCTGATCAACCTGATCCCGCTGTCGGCCCAGGCGTCCGTTGGCCAATCGTCGCCGCCCATCGCCCCGCTCGCCGAAGCCGATTCCGCTCCGCAGAACTGGCGGATGCTGATCGACCAGTCCGGCCGCCTGACCCTCGATGAAGTACTGGCCCAGCGCTCGCTGTTCCAGCGCCTGGAAAAACTCGCCTACAGCGCTCCGCCCAGCAACCGGGCCGTCTGGCTGCAGGTCAGCCTGCCGCCTCTGACCAAGCCCAAGTGGCTCTGGCTGTTCGCCCCGCGGGTACAGTATCTCGACTTCTACCTGCTGCATGGCGGCCAGCTGGTGCAGCACACCGCGACCGGCGAGCAGCGCCCGCTGAGTACACGCCCCCTGCCCAACCGGGCCTACCTGTTCAGCCTGCCCAATGACGGGCAGCCGCGGGAAGCCTACATCCGCCTGCAGTCCAGCCATCCGATGATGACCTGGTTCAAGACCATCGACGACAGTGGGCTGGTCAGCCAGACCAAGCCCGCCTACCTGTTCGGCGCGCTGTTCGGCGCGCTGGCCCTGCTGATGGTCTACAACCTGCTGCGCTTCGCCTACACCCTCAGCTACACCCACATCTGGCTGAGCCTGCTGCACGGTGCGCTGCTGAGCTGCGCAATGGCCAATCTCGGCGTACTGGCGGTATGGATTCCCGGGTTGACCTACAGCCAGCCGCTGATCGCCGACCTGTCGGCGCTGGGCGCCAGCATGGCCTTGCTCGGCTTCACCCTGGGCTTCTTCCACCACCGCCGGCACACCTGGCTCACCTGGCTGCTGGGTATCGAATTCAACCTGGCGCTGGCACTGGCTGGCAGCGTCCTGCTCGGCCAGTGGTTGTGGTACAGCTGGCTGATCTACTCGCTGGTACTGCTGACGGCGTTCAGCGCCCTGTTCGTCGCCCTGTGCCACTGGCGGCACGGTTATCGGCCGGCACGTCTGGTCGGCGCCGGGCTGACGCTGTTCAATGCCGGCATGGTGTTCTTCATGCCCATGCTGCTCGGCTTCGACCAGCTCGACCCGGGCTGGCTGACCGGCGGGCTGTTCAGCCTGGCGACCCTTGGTGGCCTGATGCTCAGCTTCGCCCTGCTCGAGCGCCAGCGCCAGCTGCAGTCCGACAGCCGCACCCAGTACACCGCCGAAGCGGTGAGCAGCGCCGAACTGAAGACCAAGGCCGACTTCCTGTCGAAGATCAGTCACGAGCTGCGCACCCCTATGAACGGCGTACTGGGCATGAGCGAACTGCTGCTCGGCACTTCGCTGTCGGCCAAGCAGCGCGACTACGTGCAGACCATCCACAGTTCCGGCAACGAGCTGCTCAACCTGATCAACGAGATTCTCGATATCTCCAAGCTGGAGTCCGGGCAGATCGAGCTCGACGACGTGCAGTTCGATCTCAATGCGCTGATCGAGGACTGCCTCGGCATCTTCCGCGCCAAGGCCGAGCAGCAGAAGGTCGAGTTGATCAGCTTCATCCAGCCGCAGCTGCCGCAGGTGGTCGCCGGCGACCCGACGCGCTTGCGCCAGGCGCTGCTCAATCTGCTGGAAAACGCCTTCAAGCAGACCGACGAAGGCGAGGTGCTGCTGATCGCCGCCGTCGATGGCCCGCTGGACAACCCGCGCCTGCGCATCACCGTGCAGGACAGCGGACGCCCGCTGGAGGCCTACGAGCGCGATGCGCTGCTCAACGCCGCGGTGGACAGCCATGACTTCCTCGCCGCCACGCGCCACGGCGGGCGCCTGGGCCTGATCATCGCCCGCCAGCTGGTGCAGCTGATGGACGGCGACTTCGGCATCCAGACCGGCGCGACCCAGGGCAATACCCTGTGGATCAGCCTGCCGCTGGCCAGCGAAGGCCTGGCGCAGCACAATCCCGACCTGGACGGCCCGCTGCAGGCACCCGGCTCTTGATCGTCGACGACAACGACACCTGCCGCAAGGTGCTGGTCCAGCAGTGCAGCGGCTGGGGGCTGGAGGTCAGCGCCGTGGCCTCCGGCAAGGAGGCGCTGGCATTGCTCAGGACCAAGGCCCACCTCAAGGAATATTTCGACGTCGTCCTGCTCGACCAGGACATGCCGGGCATGACCGGCATGCAACTGGCGAGCAAGATCAAGGAAGATTTCAGCCTCAACCACGACATCCTGCTGATCATGCTGACCGGCATGAGCAGCGCGCCGAGCAAGATCATCGCGCGCAACGCCGGCATCAAGCGCATCCTCGCCAAACCGGTGGCCGGCTATACGCTCAAGACCACGCTCGCCGACGAGATGGCCCACCGGCAGCAGGGCCTGCAGCCACGCCCGGCGGCCGCACCGCAGCCGCTGGCGACGCAGGAGATTCCGGATGACTTTCGCATTCTGGTGGCCGAGGACAACAGCATTTCGACCAAGGTCATCCGCGGCATGCTGAACAAGCTGAACCTGCAGCCGGACACCGCCAGCAACGGCGAAGAGGCGCTGGCGGCGATCAAGACCAAGCCCTACGACCTGGTGCTGATGGATTGCGAGATGCCGGTCCTCGACGGCTTCCATGCCACCCGCCAGCTGCGCGAGTGGGAAGCGGCGACGGCCCGCCCGCGGACCCCGGTGGTGGCGCTGACCGCACACATCCTCAGCGAGCACCGCGAACGCGCGCGCGAGGCTGGCATGGACGGGCACATGGCCAAGCCGGTCGAGCTGTCGCAGTTGCGCGAGCTGATCGACCATTGGGTACGGATCAAGCAGGCCGAGAGCGTCGATTGATCCGCCGGGGCCGGCACAGCGTGCGGTAGCGCCGGCTGATAGCGGTTGCCCGCCACCCAGATCCTCAGCGCTTGCCCCGCATACGCCCCTGCCCTTCCCGGATCCCGCCTGCGCCCCAGCGCGACCAGGACCATGGAGTTCCGTGCATGAGCGGCGGGCCTGCCGGCCAGACCTGGCCCCGAAACTGAACAAAATCGCCCGCCCGCTGCCGATTATCTGTACAGCCCGAAACACGCGGAGGTTTTCAGCCTGGCTGTGGCTCGCCCGTGGTCGCAGCGCCTGCACAGGCGCTGAGACAAACCCAGCCCAAGCAAGGAGCCGTGGATGATGAAAAGGAGCGATGTCGCCTGGACCTGATCGGGGCCACGGCAGTGCTGCTGTCCGGTTATCTGCTGTATCAGGAGGTGCGCAACATCTCCCTCGCCGAGCTGGCCGACAGCCTGCGGGCCATCGGCATCGCTCACTGGCTGCTGGCCGGACTGGCCGCGCTCGGTGCCTATACCGCCCTGGCCTGGTACGACCGCATCGCGATGGCGCACCTGGGCAAGTCGATGTCCTGGTGGTTCATCGCGCTGTGCTCGTTCACCACCTATGCCCTGGCGCACAATATCGGCGCCTCGGTGTTCTCCGGCGCGCTGGTGCGTTACCGGGCGTATCGCAGCAAGGGACTGACGCCGCAGGAAATCGGCATTCTCATCATCTTCTGCTCGCTGACCTTTGCCCTCGGCACCCTGCTGGCCGCCAGCCTCGTGCTGCTCCTGCAACCGCAGCTGGTCGACGCCCCGTCCTGGCTCTCCGCCACGATCGGCACGACGCTGCTTGCGCTCATCGGCCTGTACGCATTCGGTGCCTGGCGCCAGCTGCCGTCCTGGCGCCTGGGCAAATGGCACATCGCCTATCCGCGTCTGGCGATCGTCGCCCGGCAGCTGCTCGCCGGCCCGCTGGAATTGCTCTGCGCCGCGGCGATCATCCATTTCGCCTTGCCGGCCGGGCACCATCCCGGCTACCTGACGGTGCTCGGCGTGTTCCTCGTCTCCTTCACGCTGGCGCTGCTCTCGCATGCCCCCGGTGGCTTGGGCGTGCTGGAGGTGACCTTCCTCGCCGCCCTGCCGGAGGTGCCGACCGTCGATGTGCTGGCCGCGCTGATCGTGTTCCGCGGCCTTTACCTACTGCTGCCCTTTGCGCTGGCGATGCTGGTGGTCGCGGTATTCGAGTATGGTCAGTGGGCGGCCAGGCGCAGTTGAGGCCGCGCCAACCGGCCGGAAGCCCGCCGAGCGCTCATCCCGACGAACTGCCTATGGCGAAGATGCCGCACACGGGCGATCATGCAGCCCTCTCAAAGCCAAACCGATGACATGACCGAAGCTGCCCATACCCACGCCGAACACAAACCACGCCCGCTGATCGATCTTGCCGTAAGTATCCTGATTCCCTCGCTGATCCTGATGAAGCTCAGTGGCGAGCAGCGCCTGGGGGCCGACGGCGCCCTGCTGCTGGCCCTGGCCTTCCCGCTGGGCTGGGGCCTGTGGGAACTGGCCAAGTACCGCAAGTTCAACTGGATCGCCCTGCTCGGGCTGATCAGCGTCCTGCTCACCGGCGGCATCGGCCTGTTGCATCTGGATACCCAGTGGCTGGCGATCAAGGAAGCGGCGGTACCGGGGATCATCGGCATCGCCGTGCTCGCCTCGACGCGCACCCGCTACCCGCTGATCCGTACCCTGCTCTACAACCCGAAGGTGCTCAACGTCGACAAGATCCACGAGCAGCTGGAGCGCAACGGCCAGGTCGAGCATTTCGAGACACGCCTGTCGCGGGCGACCTACCTGCTCAGCGGCACCTTCTTCTTCTCCTCGTTCATGAACTACGTGCTGGCCAAGTGGATCGTCAACAGCCCCGCCGGCAGCGAGGCCTTCAATGCCGAACTGGGCCGCATGAACCTGCTCAGCTATCCGATGATCGCCATCCCCAGCATGCTGATGATGATGGCGATCTTCTTCTACCTCTGGCGCACCATCCACGGCCTGACCGGCCTGCGCCTGGAGGACATCATGGCGACCCCCGCGCACGAGCGCAAAACCGGGGAATGACGGCTGGAAATCGGGTGGCCGCCGGCCGCCCGGATGCTGTGCCCTGCCCGCTCAGAACAGCAGCTTGAAAATGCCGATCACCACGATCAGGCCGATGATGAAGATGACGCCTGCGGTTCCACCGATGAATTTCAGCATGCTGCTCTCTCCCGTTTTCCCAAGGCTGTGATTTTGTGACAGCCTCCTCCCGGCGGCGTTCGTCCCGCCCGGACGGCGCATCCGCCAGGCACATCCGCCAGGCACATCAGCCGATCAACAGCATCCACAGCGGCAAGCTGACAGCGGCCAGCACCGTGGAGAGAAATACCGTCGAACTGACCGGCCGGGTATCGTCGGGATGCCTGACGAACGCCAACACGTTCACCCCGCTGGGGCAGGCCGCGAGCAGCACCAGCACGCTACGGGCCGCGTGGCTGAGCCCCGGCAACCAGCCGCTGAACCACCATACCAGCAGCGGAAACAGCCCGAGCTTGACCACGGTCAGCGCCAGCACCACGCCTCCGGGCCGCAGCCGATAGCGCGACAGGCTGACGCCCAGCAGCAGCAATGCGCAGGGCAGCGCCGCCTGTGCCAGCCAACCGGCCAGGCGCCAGAACGGCTCCGGCAGCTGGACGCCGGACAGGTTGAGCAGCGCACCGAGCAGCAGGCCGACGATCAGCGGGTTGGCCAGGTTCTTCAGCAACGCCGGCACGCTGACCTTGTCGGCAGCGCCGAAGGCCGCATAGAAACTCTGCAGCGAGAACAGCACCAGGCTGTGGAAGACCAGGATGGCGAACACGTAGACCAGGCTCTGCGCCCCCAGCAGCGTCGCCACCAGCGGAATGCCGACCAGCACGTTGTTCGAATAGGCGGCGGCCAGGCCCAGCGGCGTTACCCGGCCACGCAGGCGCTGAGCGACCAGGTTGACCAGCACGAAGACCAGCAGCACCGGCCCGAAGTAGGCCAGCAGGAGCATCGGCGACATGCCGTCGCTCAGCTCGGCGCGGGCGATACCGGTGAACAGCACCGCCGGCATGAACAGCTTGAAGGTCACGTTGGCCAGGCCGACCGTGCCTTCGCCGGTCAGCCATTGCCGCCAGCCGAGCAGATAGCCGAGCATGATCAGACCGAAGATCGGCAGGATCGCCTGAACCACCACCATGCCGCCTGCCCTCCCGAATGCCGACCCCGCGCCTACCCGCACGGTGCGCGCGGGGGCGCAAGGATACACCGGCAAACCGGGCTGCGCACGGCGGCCCCGGACAGCCGCCGCCGGCCTCAGGCGCGGAAGAACCGTCCCGGTGCGGCCTGGGGCGACGCCTGCCCACCGAGCGCGGCGAGCACCTCGGCGAGATCGTCCCGCCAAGGCCGTGGCGCCAGGCCGAACGTCGTCTCGAAACGGCTGCCGTCGAGCACCGACCAGGCCGGGCGCCGGGCCGGCGTCGGATACTGCGAGGTCAGGATCGGCGAGACCTGCGGTTGCCTGTTCAGCAGCCCCATGGCCTCGCCCTGGCGGAAGATCTCCACCGCGAAGTCGTACCAGGAACACGACGGGCTACCGCTGTAGTGATACAGCCCCCAATCGAGGCGCCCGTCGCGGGCATAGCGGCTGGCCAGTGTCAGCAGTACCGTGGCGATGCTCCCGGCCTGGGTCGGGCAGCCGAACTGGTCGCTCACCACGCCGAGCGCATCGCGCTGGCGCCCCAGACGCAGCATGGTCTTGACGAAGTTATGCCCGTACACGCCATACACCCAGCTGGTACGCAGGATCAGGTGCGCTTCCAGGCAGGCACGGATCGCGTCCTCACCGGCCAGCTTGCTGGCGCCGTAGACGCCGGTCGGGCCGGTGGCGTCGGTCTCGCGATAGGGTACGCCGGCCTCCCCGGAGAACACGTAATCGGTAGAGATGTGCAGCAACGGGATGCCAGCGTGTGCCGCCGCCTCGGCCAGGTTGCGCGCGCCATCGCGGTTGACCGCATAGGCCTGCGCGGCGTGGGTCTCGGCATTGTCGACATGGGTATAGGCGGCGGCATTGATGATCAGCCCCGGCCGCTGGCGCATGATTTCGGCGACCTGCTCGCAGTTGGAGATATCCAGCTGTTCACGGGTCGCCGCCAGCGCGTCCAGGCCGAAGTCGGCAGCCCGCTCGACCACTTCGCGGCCGACCTGACCGCCCGCACCGCTTACGAGGATTCGCATTCTTTGTAGCCTCATCGAGGGCTCCGCACGTGAGGCGATTGCCCGGAATTAGTCTGCCAGCAGGTATCCGGGAGCTGCATCAGCAACCGCTCGCCGCACCGCAGGGCACGTCACCGAACCCCGCCGGTTCACTCGTCGACACCGCGCCAAGCGGCGGAACAGAGCCCGCCGGCACGCTCGGGGATGTTTTTTCCAGCCACGTTGAGGCCAGACAGATCGCACTTTGTTCCCCAAAACCGACGCATCCGGCGAATTTTTTTCCCCCGAGTGAGATACGCGTCGCTCAGAGGAGCACCGGCAGCGGGCGGTTCAGCCGGATTTCCTCCGGCGACAACTCGGCGGCATAGGCCAGCAGTTCCACGCCAGCCGCCCGCGCATCGCGCAATGCCGCGGCGTAGAGCGGGTCGATCTCGCTGGCCGGGCGCACCGCCTCGATACCGGAAAGATTCACGCAATACAGCTGCACCGCGCGCGTACCGCTACGCGCCAGCGCCGCCAGCTCGCGCAGATGCCGCGCGCCCCGTGCGGTCACCGCATCGGGGAAGGCCGCCACCGCGCTGTCGGCGAAGCCGAGGGTGACGCTCTTGACCTCGACGAGGGCCGCACCGCCGGCATAGTCGAGGCGAAAATCCACCCGGCTGTTCTCCAGGCCATAGGCCACTTCGCGCTTGAGCGTGGTGAAACCGGCCAGCTCGGCTATCGAGCCGCTCAGCAGCGCCTCCTCCACCAACGGGTTGGCGCGCGCGGTGTTCACGCAGGCCAACCGTCCCTGCGGCGTCTCCACCAGCTCCCAGGTTCCGGGCAACTTGCGCTTGGGATCGTTGCTGCGCTGGAACCAGACCTGCGCGCCCTCGCCCATGCAGTTGAGCATCGAGCCGGTGTTGGGGCAATGGATGCACAGCTCCTCGCCTTGCTCAGTGACGATATCGGCGAGAAAGCGCTTGTAGCGCCGCACCAGGCGCCCCCGCTCCAGCGGCTTGGCGAAGCGCATCAGGGCTGCCAGCGCTGCAGGCCGCGGGCGATGCGCTCGACGGCCTGCTCCAGGCGCGGCAGATCCTGGGTGTAGGCGAAACGCACGTGGTGCCCGGCCTGGTGGCGGCCGAAATCCAGCCCCGGGGTGATCGCGACGAACTCGGTCTCCAGCATGTGCCGGCAGAACGCATAGGCATCGCCGCCGAAGGTGGCGATGTCGGCATACAGGTAGAACGCCCCCTGCGGTTCGACCGCAATGCTGAAACCCAGCTCGCGCAAGGCCGGCAGCAGGAAGTCGCGGCGACGGGCGAACTCGGCACGGCGGGCCTCGAGAATCTCCAGGGTCGCCGGCTCGAAGCAGGCCAGCGCCGCGTGCTGGGCCATGCTCGGCGCGCTGATATAGAGATTCTGCGCCAGCTTTTCCAGCTCCGGCACCGCGTTCGGCGGCGCCACCAGCCAGCCGAGGCGCCAGCCGGTCATGCCGAAATACTTGGAGAAGCTGTTGAGCACGAAGGCCTCGTCATCCACCTCCAGCACGCTGGCCGCGTCGGTGCCGTAGGTCAGGCCGTGGTAGATCTCGTCCACCACCAGGTGCCCGCCGCGCCGCTTCAGCGCGGCCGAGAGCCCGGCCAGCTCATCGCGCTCGAGCAGCGTGCCGGTCGGATTGGCCGGCGAGGCGACCAGCGCACCGACGCTGTGCTTGTCCCAGTGGCGCTCGATCAGTTCGGGAGTCAGTTGGTAGCGCACCTCGGGGCCGACCGGCACCAATTGCGCGGCGCCTTCGACCAGGCGCAGGAAATGGCGGTTGCAGGGGTAGCCGGGGTCCGCCAGCAGCCAGTGCTTGCCCGGGTCCACCAGCAGGCTGGAGGCAAGCAGCAGCGCGCCGGAGCCGCCGGGAGTAATCAGGATGCGCTCGGGGTCAATAGACAGCCGATAGCGCTGTCCATAGAAACCGGCGATCGCCTCGCGCAGCTGCGGCAGGCCGCGGGCGGGCGTGTAGCGGGTATGGCCGGCCGCCAGTGCCGCCTGCCCGGCGGCGACGATGGGCGCGGCCGTGGTGAAGTCCGGTTCGCCGATTTCCAGATGAATGACGTCATGGCCTTGAACTTGCAACTGGCTGGCCCGTTCCAACAGCGCCATGACATGAAAAGGTTCGATTGCGCGGCTACGCGCGCTGTACGACGAGGTCATCTGACCTTCCTGTTGAGGACAAAACGTGAATTCTACCCAAGGTCCCCAGACCGCGGCAGCTACAGTTGGATTCGGGAGTAGCGCACCCCGATCCGATCTGGTAAGTTCGCCCGCTTGCAGCCGCAGGGCCGGCACGGGTCGGCAAGGGACAAATCATCCTGCGCAATGGACATAGCGAGAGGCGTTCATCCATGCCCATTACCAAAGAAACACCATCGAGCAAGCAACTGATTCGCGCCTTCGAGCCCTACAAGGAAAGCCCGGGCGAGGAATACATGAGCGACAAGATGCGCGCCCACTTCACCGGCATCCTGAACAAGTGGAAGCAGGAGTTGATGGAGGAAGTCGACCGTACCGTGCACCACATGCAGGACGAAGCGGCCAACTTCCCCGATCCGGCCGACCGCGCCAGCCAGGAAGAAGAGTTCAGCCTGGAACTGCGTGCCCGTGACCGCGAGCGCAAGCTGATCAAGAAGATCGACGAGACGCTGCAGCTGATCGAAGACAACGAATACGGCTGGTGCGATTCCTGCGGTGTCGAGATCGGCATCCGCCGCCTGGAAGCACGTCCCACCGCCACGCTGTGCATCGACTGCAAGACGCTGGCGGAGATCAAGGAAAAACAGATCGGTTCCTGATCCCGGACGGGGCGCTGCGGCGCCCCGCTTCGTTTCCGGCTTCCGTGCCAGCCCTATCGCGCCTCGCCAGCCCTGACCGAGCCGCCGCATGCCTTCTTCGCCTTCACCCCGGCCCGAGCGTTATGTCGGCCGCTTCGCCCCCACCCCCAGCGGCTACCTGCACTTCGGCTCGCTGGTCGCCGCCCTCGCCTCCTATCTCGATGCCCGCGCCGCCGGTGGCCGCTGGCTGCTGCGCATGGAGGACCTCGACCCGCCGCGGGAAGTACCCGGCGCGCAGCGGGCGATCTTCGAGACGCTGCAACGCTACGGCTTCGACTGGGATGGCGAGATGCTCCGCCAGAGCGAACGCCATGCCGTCTACGATGCGGCCATCACGCGGCTGCTGGACGAGGGCCTGGCCTATGCCTGCACCTGTTCGCGCAAACAGCTCGAGGGTCATCCCGGCCCCTACCCCGGTTTCTGCCGCGATGCCCGGCACAGCCTCGACAATGCCGCGATCCGCCTGCGCGTGCCGGAGCGCGAATACGGTTTCGTCGACCGCGTGCAGGGCGAGTTCCGCCAGCACCTGGGCCGCGAAGTCGGCGACTTCGTCATCCGCCGCCGCGACGGGCTGATCGCCTACCAGCTGGCGGTGGTCCTCGACGACGCCTGGCAGGGCGTCACCGACGTGGTGCGCGGCGCCGACCTGCTCGACTCCACCCCGCGCCAGCTCTACCTGCAGGAACTGCTCGGCCTGCCACGGCCGCGCTACCTGCACCTGCCGCTGATCATCCAGCCGGACGGCCACAAGCTGGGCAAGCGCTATCGCTCGCCACCGCTGCCAGCCCACGAGGCCAGCCCGCTGCTGCTGCGCGCCCTGCGCGCGCTCGGTCAGCGGCCAACCGCCGAGCTGGCTGGCGCACTGCCCGCCGAAATCCTCCAGTGGGCCGTCACGCACTGGGATGCCGCGCTCATTCCACGCACGCCGACGCTGGCCGAGGCACAGTTGCGCTGAAGATTGGAAGCTGGAAGCGAAGCAGGATTCAGTCGCACACACGCCTTGTAGGAGCAGGCCATGCCTGCTCCTACATCACGGCGTGAAAGTCCCACCCAAGGGATTAGAAAATCCCTCACAATTCGCCGCGAGCGCTGGAGCTCCAGGCTTTCGGCTTCAAGCTTCAAGCCGCTTCCTTTACCATCGCCTCACTTCCGATACGAGATCCGGCATGTACATCTACCGACTGGTGCTGCTCCTGGTGGTGGGGATCTATCTGTTCTCCCCGGCCATCATGGACTGGTGGATCGACCCCAACGGGGCCTGGTACCGGCCCTACCTGCTGTGGCTGATCCTGATCGTGGTGACCTTCATCCTCCAGAGCCAGCGCGATGCAGACGAGCTTTAGCCTCAGCCACCTGATCCTGATCAGCGCCGCCTACCTGTTCATGCTGTTCGGCGTCGCCTGGGTCAGCGAGCGCGGGCTGATCCCGCGCTGGATCATCCGCCACCCGCTGACCTACACCCTGTCGCTCGGCGTCTACGCCAGCGCCTGGGCCTTCTACGGCACGGTGGGCCTGGCCTACCAGTACGGCTACGGCTTCCTCGCCACCTACCTCGGCGTCTGCGGCGCCTTCCTGCTGGCGCCGGTGCTGCTCTACCCGATCCTGCGCATCACCCGCACCTACCAGCTGTCGTCGCTGGCCGACCTGGTGGCCTTCCGCTTCCGCAGCACCTGGAGCGGCGCGCTGACCACCGTGGTCATGCTGATCGGCATGCTGCCGCTGCTGGCCCTGCAGATCCAGGCGGTGGCCGACGCCATCGGCATCCTCACCCTGGAGCCGCTGCAGGAGCGCGTGGCGCTGGGCTACTGCCTGATGATCATGCTGTTCACCATCCTCTTCGGCTCCCGCCACATCGCCACCCGCGAGAAGCACGAGGGCTGGTGTTCGCCATCGCCTTCGAGTCGATCGTCAAGCTGGCGACCTTCGGCGCCATCGGCCTCTATGCGCTGTACGTGGTGTTCGGCGGCCCGCACCAGCTGGAGATCTGGCTGCTACAGAACCAGTCGGCGCTGCAGGCCCTGCACACGCCGCTGCAGGAAGGCCCGTGGCGCACCCTGCTGCTGGTGTTCTTCGCCTCGGCGATCGTCATGCCGCACATGTATCACATGACCTTCACCGAGAACCTCAACCCGCGCGGCCTGGTCAGCGCCAGCTGGGGCCTGCCGCTGTACCTGCTGCTGATGAGCCTGGCCGTGCCGCTGATCCTCTGGGCCGGGCTCAAGCTCGGCGTCAGCACCAATCCGGAATACTTCACCCTCGGCCTCGGGCTCACCGCGCAGAGCGAACCCCTGGCGCTGCTGGCCTTCGTCGGCGGCCTCTCGGCCTCCAGCGGCTGATCATCGTCAGCACCCTGGCGCTGTCCGGCATGGCGCTCAACCATCTGGTGCTGCCGCTCTACCAGCCGTCCAGCGAGGGCAACATCTACCGCTGGCTGAAGTGGACGCGGCGCAGTCTGATCCTCGCCATCATCATGGCCGGCTACGGCTTCTACCTGCTGCTCGGCGCCGAGCAGGACCTGTCCAACCTGGGCATCGTCGCCTTCGTCGCCACCCTGCAGTTCCTGCCCGGCGTGCTCTCGGTATTGTACTGGCCGACCGCCAACCGCCGCGGCTACATCGCCGGGCTGCTGGCCGGCATCGGCGTCTGGGTGATGACCATGCTGCTGCCGCTGGTGGGCAACCTGGACGGTTTCTACATCCCGCTGTTCAACGTCGTCTACGTGCTCGACGACACCAGCTGGCACCTGGCGGCGATCGCCTCGCTGGCGGTCAACGTGCTGGCCTTCTCGCTGTTCTCGCTGTTCACCGAGACCAGCCCCGAGGAGCAGAGCGCCGCCGAAGCCTGCGCCGTGGAGAACGTGCGTCGCCCGCAGCGCCGCGAACTGATGGCCGCCTCGCCGCAGGAATTCGCCACCCAGCTGGCCAAGCCGTTGGGCGCCAAGACCGCCCAGCGCGAAGTGGAGCAGGCCCTGCGCGACCTGCAGCTGCCGTTCGACGAACACCGCCCCTACGCCCTGCGCCGCCTGCGCGACCGCATCGAGGCCAACCTCTCCGGCTGATGGGGCCCAGCGTGGCCCAGGACATCGTCGAGAACTTCCTTCCCTACAAGAACGGCGCCGAGGGCTACATCACCGAGGACATCCACTTCATCGAGAGCCGCCTGGAGGAGTACCACTCGCGCCTGACCGGCCTGGCCGCCGAACTCGATGCGCTGCGCCGCTACCACCGCCAGACCCTGCAGGAGCTGCCCATGGGCGTCTGCTCGCTGGCCAAGGACCAGGAAATCCTCATGTGGAACCGCGCGCTCGAGGAGCTCACCGAAATCCCCGCACTGCAGGTGGTCGGTTCGCGCCTGTCGACCATCGCCGAGCCATGGAAGAGCCTGTTGATGGACTTCATCCAGCAGCCCGACGAGCACCTGCACAAGCAGCGCCTGACGCTCCATGGCCACCGCCGCTGCCTCAACCTGCACAAGGCAGCGATCGCCGAGCCGCTGGCGCCGGGCAACAGCGGCCTGGTGCTGCTGGTCGAGGACCTCACCGAAACACAGGAGCTGGAAGACCGCCTGGTGCACTCCGAGCGCCTGGCCAGCATCGGCCGCCTGGCCGCCGGCGTCGCCCACGAGATCGGCAACCCGATCACCGGCATCGCCTGCCTGGCGCAGAACCTGCGCGACGAGCGCGAGTCGGACGAGGAGATCGGCGAGATCAGCGCCCAGCTCATCGAGCAGACCAAGCGTGTGTCGCGTATCGTCCAGTCGCTGATGAACTTCGCCCATGCCGGCGAACGCCAGCAGCGCCTGTACCCGGTGAGCCTGGCGCAGGTCACCCAGGAGGCCATCGCCCTGCTCTCGCTCAACCGCAACCGCACCGAGGTGCGCTTCCTCAACCAGTGCGATCCGCAGCATCTGGCCGAAGGCGATCCGCAACGGCTGGCGCAGGTACTGATCAACCTGCTATCCAATGCCCGCGACGCCTCGCCGCCGGGCGGGGTGATCCGCATCCGCAGCGAAATCGCCGAGCAGACCGTCTATCTGATCGTCGAGGACGAGGGCAGCGGTATTCCCAAGGAGGTCCAGGGCCGGCTGTTCGAGCCGTTCTTCACCACCAAGGACCCCGGCGAAGGCACCGGCCTGGGCCTCGCGCTGGTCTATTCGATCGTTGAAGAGCATTATGGCCAGATCGATATCGACAGCCCGGTCGACCCGGAAACACAACGCGGCACCCGTTTTCGCATCACCCTGCCGCGGCATGTCGAAGCGTCACATGCCGTAAGTTGAAGAGGCGAATGCCGTACCGGCCCCTGGCCGGTTCTGCCTCCAGACCGTCGAGAGAGTACTGATGTCACACATTCTGATCGTCGAAGACGAAACCATCATCCGCTCCGCCCTGCGGCGCCTCCTCGAACGCAACCAGTACGAGGTCAGCGAAGCCGGTTCGGTGCAGGAAGCGCAGGAACGCTTCAGCATTCCGGGTTTCGATCTCATCGTCAGCGACCTGCGGCTCCCGGGCGCCCCGGGCACCGAACTGATCAAGCTCGCCGAGGGTACGCCGGTGCTGATCATGACCAGCTACGCCAGCCTGCGCTCGGCGGTGGACTCGATGAAGATGGGCGCGGTGGACTACATCGCCAAACCGTTCGACCACGACGAAATGCTGCAGACCGTGGCCCGCATCCTCAGCGACCGCCAGCAGGCCGAAGCACCGCAGCAGCCGGCCCGCAGCACCGGCCAGGCGGCCACGGGCGCGGAACAGGGCGACATCGGCATCATCGGCCACTGCCCACCGATGCAGGACCTGTTCGGCAAGATCCGCAAGGTGGCGCCCACCGACTCCAACGTGCTGATCCAGGGCGAGTCGGGCACCGGCAAGGAACTGGTCGCCCGCGCGCTGCACAACCTGTCGCGCCGCGCCAAGGCGCCGATGATCTCGGTGAACTGCGCGGCGATCCCGGAAACCCTGATCGAATCCGAACTGTTCGGCCACGAGAAGGCGCCTTCACCGGCGCCAGCGCCGGCCGCGCCGGCCTGGTCGAAGCGGCCGATGGCGGCACGCTGTTCCTCGACGAGATCGGCGAGCTGCCGCTCGAAGCCCAGGCGCGCCTGCTGCGCGTATTGCAGGAAGGCGAAATCCGCCGGGTCGGCTCGGTGCAGTCGCAGAAGGTCGACGTGCGCCTGATCGCCGCCACCCACCGCGACCTGAAAACCCTGGCCAAGACCGGCCAGTTCCGCGAGGATCTCTACTACCGCCTGCACGTCATCGCGCTCAGGTTGCCGCCGCTGCGCGAGCGCGGCAACGACGTGGTGGAAATCGCCAAGGCTTTCCTCGCCCGCCAGGGCGAGCGGATGAACAGTGGCGAGTTGCACTTCTCCCGTGATGCCGAACAGGCCATCCGTCACTACCACTGGCCGGGCAACGTCCGCGAACTGGAGAACGCCATCGAACGCGCGGCGATCCTCAGCGAGAGCCAGGAAATCGATGCCGACCTGCTGGGCATCGACATCGAGCTGGACGGCCTGGACGAGGAATTCGACGAGCCCCTCGGCACGCTGCATGGCGCAGCCACCAGCAACGAGCCGACCGAAGACCTTTCACTGGAGGACTACTTCCAGCATTTCGTGCTCGAGCACCAGGACCACATGACCGAGACCGAACTGGCGCGCAAGCTCGGCATCAGCCGCAAATGCCTGTGGGAGCGCCGCCAGCGCCTGGGCATCCCGCGGCGCAAATCCAGCACCACGGCGGGCTGAAGACTGTTACCGCCTGCACATACGCCGTAACAAAAACCGGGATCATCGGTAACGATGGCCCGGTTTTTTCTTCTCAAGCGCACACCCGAAAACCATCAAAGCATTGAAATAAAAGGATTTTATAAAACTGGCACGGCACCTGCTTACTTATTCGGAACAACAACAATAACAAGCAGCCCCACAATAAGAACAAGACGTAACGACTCCAGCAGAACAACGACAAGAAGGCGGAGGCGCAGCTAACTGATTCTTTTGGAGAGGACGTGCAAAGGGGTTCGCCCCAAGACCAGGCCGAGAACAATAAAAACTGCATCGAGCAGGGCCCGTACTGGTTGGATCGAAAGATCACCGCAACGTCAGCGACCAAAGAAATCCGTTTGCTCTTGGCTCCCGGTGTAGGAGCGCTCCCGACGGCGGTAGCTGAAGGGAACAGGCGAACAACAAGAACAGCACCGCCTGGATACCAATAACAACAAAAGCACGCGACATCATTCAGAGGGGAGCTTCGGCTCCCCTCAGTGCTTTCAGCGCTTGACCCAGGCAGCCGCAGGCAGACGATTGGCATCTGCCCTTCTTGCACTCACCCACCTGCTCTACCGATCACACGCGTAGGAGCCGACTTGCTGGCGACCAGTGGCGGTGCATACGGCGTATCGCCAGCAAGCTGGCTCCTACCCACCCTACGCGCACCCCAACACTTAACGCAGACACCGCCGTCCAGATACCCCGCGAGGCATCCGCCTGGCCAGGCATGCATCGTGCTTTTTGACACCTTCCCACGCTTCGTTCACCATCCAGCGCTCCCGGTGCTAGAATCCCCGCAGGTTTCGCGGCATTCGCGACACCGCCCCGTCATTCCGCCACACAGTGCCCCCCAATGCTGAAAAAGCTGTTCCAGTCTTTTCGTCTGCCTCTGCGCCGCATCCCGCACCCCCGCCGCACACCGGAAATACTCTCCAGCCGGCAGCACTCCCTGCACCGCAACGAGATCAGCCGGCATGCGGTCAGCGTCGTCGAGCGCCTGCAGCAGGCGGGCTACGAGGCCTACGTGGTCGGCGGCTGCGTGCGCGACCTGCTGCTCGAGCTGAACCCCAAGGACTACGACGTCGCCACCAGCGCCACTCCCGAGCAGGTGCGCGCCGAATTCCGCAACGCGCGGGTGATCGGTCGGCGCTTCAAGCTGGTGCACGTACACTTCGGCCGGGAAATCATCGAGGTCGCCACCTTCCGCGCCAACCACCCGGAAGAAGACGACGAGGACGCCAGTCACCTGGCCTCGCGCAACGAGAGCGGGCGGATTCTGCGCGACAACGTCTACGGCACCCTGGACGACGACGCCCAGCGCCGAGACTTCACCATCAACGCGCTGTACTACGACCCGACCAGCGAACGCATCCTCGACCATACCCATGGCGTGCACGACATCCGCAACCGCCTGATCCGCCTGATCGGCGATCCCGAGCAGCGCTACCAGGAAGACCCGGTGCGCATGCTGCGCGCCGTGCGTTTCGCCGCCAAGCTCGACTTCGAGATCGAGCGCCACAGCGCCGAACCCATCGCCGAGCTGGCCGAACTGCTCAACGGCATCCCCTCCGCACGGCTGTTCGACGAAACGCTCAAGCTGTTCCTCGGCGGCAAGGCCGAGCGCACCTTCGAACTGCTGCTCGAATACGACCTGTTCGCCCCACTGTTCCCGGCCAGCGCCGCCGCGCTGGAGCGCAACCCGCAATACGCCGGCACGCTGATCCGCAACGCGCTGGCCAACACCGACCAGCGCATCGCCCAGGGCAAGCCGGTGACCCCGGCTTTCCTCTTCGCCGCATTGCTCTGGCCCGCCCTGCCGGCCCGTGTGCTGGAGCTGCAGGACCGCGGCATGCCGCCGATCCCGGCAATGCAGGAAGCGGCGCACGACATCATCTGGGAACAGTGCCAGCGCACCGCGATCCCCAAGCGCTTCACCATCCCCATGCGCGAGATCTGGGACATGCAGGAACGCCTGCCACGCCGCCAGGCCGCCGCGCCGACCAGTTGCTGGAGAACCCGCGCTTCCGCGCCGGCTACGACTTCCTGCTGCTGCGCGAAAGCGCCGGCGAGAAGACCCACGGCCTGGGCGACTGGTGGACCGACTACCAGGAAGCCAGCGACAGCGAACGGCGCAACATGATCCGCAACCTCGGCAGCAAGGACGGAGCCGACGGCGCGCCGCGCAAGCGCCGGCGCGGAGGCAGTCGCCGGCGCAGCGCGCCGAAAGCGGCCGAGTGACATGGAGCGCGTCTATATCGGCCTGGGCAGCAACCTGGCCGACCCGCTGCGGCAATTGCGCGGCGCCCTGCAGGCGCTGGCCGAGCTACCGCAGAGCCGCCTGGTCACCGTTTCCTCGCTGTACGCCAGCGACCCGCTCGGGCCCGCCGACCAGCCGCGCTACGTCAATGCCGTCGCCGCACTGGACACGGACCTCGCGCCGCTGGCGCTGCTCGATGCCCTGCAACGCATCGAGCTGGCCCAGGGCCGCGAGCGCAAGGCCGAGCGCTGGGGCCCACGCACCCTCGATCTGGATATCCTGCTGTTCGGCGAGCGGCTGATCGACCAGCCACGCCTGCAGGTGCCGCACTATCACATGCAGGCGCGGGCCTTCGTGCTCTATCCGCTGGCCGAGATCGCGCCGCCGGAGCTGCGCCTGGCCGACGGCCGCAGCCTCGCCGAACTGCTCGCCGCCTGCCCCTTCAGCGGGCTCGAGCGCCTGAGTGGGGCCGCTGTCACCCCAGCGGTAACGAACGTAACGAGCAGGTAACACTCGCGATTGACTTCACCTTCCACCAACCGGACTATAAGCGCCCTCTGCCGGCACGCATCGTATTGGGGCGAGCCGCCCCATCCTGGTGTCGGCCGGCAATCCTGATCGCTCTGCGAAAGCTCGAAGAGGACGGCATTCATGCCAGACGTAACCCTGACCACGCTGCAAGGGCTCAAGCAGAAGGGCGAGAAGATCGTCATGCTCACCTGCTATGACGCCACCTTCGCCAAGACAGCCTGCGACGCCGGCGTCGAGATGCTGCTGATCGGCGACTCGCTCGGCATGGTCCTGCAAGGGCACGACAGCACCCTGCCGGTCACCATCGCCGACATGGTCTACCACACCGCCAGCGTCAAGCGCGGCAACCGCGGGGCGATGATCGTCGCCGACCTGCCGTTCATGGCCAACGCCACCACCGAGCAGACCCTGAACAACTCGGCGCTGCTGATGCAGGCCGGCGCACACATGATCAAGCTCGAAGGCGCGGCCTGGCTGGCCGAGTCCATCACGCTGCTGGCCGAGCGCGGCATCCCGGTCTGCGCGCACATGGGGCTGACGCCGCAAGCGGTGAACATCTTCGGCGGCTACAAGGTCCAGGGCCGCGAAGAGGCTCAGGCGCAGCAGATGCTCGCCGACGCCCAGGCGCTGGAGGCGGCAGGCGCCGCCATGCTGCTGCTCGAATGCGTGCCCAGCGAGTTGGCCGCGCGCATCACCCAGGCGGTCGCCATCCCGGTGATCGGCATCGGCGCCGGCAGCGGCACCGATGGCCAGGTCCTAGTGCTGCACGACATGCTCGGGCTGTCGCTCAGCGGCCGTGTGCCGAAGTTCGTCAAGAACTTCATGCGCGAGCACGGCGACATTCCCTCCGCCATCGCCGCCTATGCAAAAGCGGTCAAGGCCGCCGAATTCCCCGCAGCCGAACACGGTTTTTCCGCATGAACATCGTCAAGACCATTGCCGACCTGCGCGCCGCAGTAGCCCGTGCGCGCAGCGAAGGCAAGCGGATCGGCTTCGTGCCGACCATGGGCAACCTGCACGCCGGCCACATCGCGCTGGTGAAGAAGGCCGGCCAGCGCGCCGACTTCGTGGTCGCCAGCATCTTCGTCAACCCGCTGCAGTTCGGCCCCAACGAGGACCTGGACAGCTACCCGCGCACCCTCGCGGCGGACCAGGACAAGCTGTTCGAAGCCGGCTGCCACCTGCTGTTCGCGCCCAGCGTGGAGGAGATGTACCCACACGGCCAGGCACAGCAGACTCTCGTCCGTGTGCCGGGCGTGTCCGAAGGGCTCTGCGGCGGCAGCCGCCCGGGCCATTTCGACGGCGTCTCCACGGTGGTCACCAAGCTGTTCAACATGGTCATGCCGGACCTGGCCGTGTTCGGCCAGAAGGATTTCCAGCAACTGGCGGTGATCCGCACCATGGTCCGCGACCTGAACATGCCGGTACAGATCATCTCCGAGCCCATCGTGCGCGCCGAGGACGGCCTGGCGCTGTCCTCGCGCAATGGCTACCTCGGCGATGCCGAGCGTGCCGCCGCGCCGGCGCTGTATCGCACGCTGCGCCAGCTGGACGAGGCGATCCGCGGCGGCCGGCGCGATTACTCCGCGCTGATCGCCGAGGGCCTGGAGCAGCTGCAGGCCGCCGGGCTGCGTCCGGACTACCTGGAAATCCGCAACGCCAGCGACCTGCAACCGGTCAGCGCGACCTCGCGCGAGCTGGTCATCCTCGTCGCCGCCTATCTCGGCAAGACGCGGCTGATCGACAACCTGCTGGTCGACACCGGCGCATCCGCCTGACCGACCCCATCCGTCCACAGCCTTGATCGCACTCGAGGCTTGAGGCACACTCTGCGCCGCTTGCGCCCCCGGAGGACCCCAGCCATGCACGCCATCATGCTCAAGGCCAAACTGCACCGCGCCCAGGTGACCCACTCGGTGCTCGACTATGAAGGCTCCTGCGCCATCGACGGCGACTGGCTGGACCTGGCCGGCATCCGCGAGTACGAACAGATCCAGATCTACAACGTCGACAACGGCGAACGCTTCACCACCTATGCCATTCGCGGCGAGGAAGGCTCGAAGATCATTTCCGTCAACGGTGCCGCCGCGCACAAGGCCGCCGTCGGTCATCGCCTGATCATCTGCGCCTACGCCCACTACAGCGAGGCCGAGCTGGCCAGCTTCAAGCCGCACGTGCTCTACATGGGCGCCGATGGCGAGCTCAGCCACACCAGCAACGCGATTCCCGTCCAGGTCGCCTGACGCCCCTCGACGGCGCTCACGAAGCCCGAAGCACCCAGCGCGCTTCGGGCTTTTTTGTGCCCCGACGCCCCGCAGGACTACTCGGCGCGACGGGACGATTCGCCTGGAGTCCTTCGGAACGCAGCGGGGGTTCCCCTGTCAGAGCAGTCTGTGATGGCATAGGATGTGCCATCGCCAGCTCGGTGGAAGCCGGGTTCGGTCAGCATCCCCAGCATTCAGGACGAGTGCCGGCGTGCCCGCACGATCATGCGAGTCAGTGAATCCTGCCGCGGCCATAGCGCACACACCGGTGCCGCCAACCGTGCAGTTTTCAGTGGCCCGCCAGCAAAGGAAGCCGCATCACCATGAGCTACTACCAGCACCCCCTCGATGTCACCGGCCTGCCATCCTGGAAGGCCCTGGAAGAACACCGCCTGGCCATGCAGAACTTCAACATGCGCGAGGCCTTCCAGGCCGACCCCGCGCGTTTCGAAGAGCTGTCGGTTTCCTGCTGCGGCCTGTTCCTCGATTATTCGAAAAACCTGATCACCCCCGAAACCCGTGCGCTGCTGGTCAATCTGGCCCGCGAAGCCGGCGTCGAGCAGGCCGCCCACGCCATGTTCAACGGCGAGCGGGTCAATGCCTCGGAAAACCGCCCGGCCCTGCACACCGCGCTGCGCCGGCCGATGGGCGACAACCTGATCGTCGACGGCGAGAACCTGATGCGCGAGGTGCATGGCGCCCTGGCGCAGATGACCGACATCGTCGGGCGCATCCACAACCACCTGTGGCGCGGCTACAACGACAAGCCGATCACCGACGTGGTGAACATCGGCATCGGCGGCTCCTTCCTCGGCCCGCAGCTGGTCTCCGAGGCGCTGCTGCCCTTCACCCAGCAGTGCGGCGTGCGCTGCCACTACCTGGCCAATATCGACGGCAGCGAGTTCCGCGAGGTGACCGCCAACCTCAATGCCGAAACCACCCTGTTCATCGTTTCCAGCAAATCCTTCGGCACCCTCGAGACACTGAAGAACGCCCAGGCCGCGCGCACCTGGTACCTGGCCCGCGGCGGCACCGAGGAGAAGCTCTACCGCCACTTCATCGCCGTGACCAGCAACAAGCAGGCGGCGCTGGATTTCGGCATCCGCGAAAAGAACATCTTCCCCATGTGGGACTGGGTCGGCGGACGCTACTCGCTGTGGTCGGCCATCGGCCTGCCCATCGCCCTGGCGATCGGCATGCACAACTTCAAGGACCTGCTGTCCGGCGCCTACAGCATGGACCAGCATTTCCTCCACGAGCCGTTCGAAACCAACATGCCGGTGCTGCTGGCGATGCTCGGCGTCTGGTACCACAACTTCTGGGGCGCGCAGAGCTACGCCTTCCTGCCCTACGACCACTACCTGCGCAACTTCGTCAAACACCTGCAGCAGATGGATATGGAATCCAACGGCAAGAGCGTGCGCCAGGACGGTACACCGGTGTCCTGCGGCACCGGCCCGGTGATCTGGGGCGGCGTCGGCTGCAACGGCCAGCACGCCTACCACCAGTTGCTGCACCAGGCACGCCGCTGATCCCGGCGGACTTCATCGTCCCGGTGGTCAGCCACAACCCGGTCGCCGACCACCAGGAGTGGCTGTACGCCAACTGCCTGTCGCAGAGCCAGGCACTGATGCTCGGCAAGACCCGCGAGGAGGCCGAGGCCGAGCTGCGCGCCAAGGGCCTGGCGGAAGCGGAAGTCCAGCGCCTGGCGCCGCACAAGGTGATCCCCGGCAACCGTCCGAGCAACACCCTGGTCACCGAGAGCATCAGCCCCGGCCGCCTCGGCGCCTTGATCGCGCTGTACGAGCACAAGGTCTTCGTGCAGGGCGTGATCTGGGGCATCAACTCCTTCGACCAGTGGGGCGTGGAGCTGGGCAAGGAGCTCGGCAAGGGCGTCTATGGCCGTCTGACCAGCTACGACAGTCCGCCGGCCGAAGATGCCTCGACCCAGGGCCTGATCGACTTCTTCCGCGGCCGCCATCGCGGCTGAGCTCCCCTGCCCGCCCGGCCACGATGGCCGGGCGGCGCCAGCGATCGCCGGCAAGCCGGCGCCTACATTGCGCCCTCCAGTCCCGCATCCCGCCCGCGACGCGCTAGCATGGCCGTCCACTCATCGACCAGACGCGCCATGGAATTTCTCCGCCGCCGTATCGAAACCCAGGTCCTCAGCCTCACCGGGCTCGCGCTCGGCGGCATCGACTACGAGAACCCGCCGGGCGATCCCGGCCTGTTCGGCCCCGAATCGGTGTGCTGGCGGGTCCATGGTGATTTCACCTCGATGCTCGTCGGTGGCATCTCCGCGCTGCTGCTGCAGGCGCTGCATCCCCTGGCGCTGGCCGGCGTCTGGGACCACTCGAACTTCCGCGAGGATCTGCTCGGCCGCCTGCGCCGCACCGGGCAGTTCATTTCCGCAACCACCTTCGGCAGCCGGGCCGATGCCGAGAGGCTGATCGAACGGGTCCGGGCGATTCACCTGCAGGTCACCGGACATGCGCCGGACGGCAGGCCCTACGCGGCATCCGATCCGGACCTGCTGACCTGGGTGCATGTCGCCGAAGTGAGCAGCTTCCTCAAGTCGCACCTGCGCTATCTCGACCCGACCCTGCCGGACCACGCGCAGGATCGCTACTACGCGGAAGTCGCGCTGATCGCCGAGCGTCTCGGCGCCCGCGACGTGCCACGCTCGCGCGCGCAGGTGGACGACTACCTGGAACGCATCCGCCCGCAGCTGCGCTGTGACGAACGCTCGCGGGAAATCCTCCGGATTCTACGCGCGGCCCCCGCACCCAGCGCCCTGGCCAGTCCCTTCGGCATGCTGATGCTGCACGCCGGGGTCGAGCTGCTGCCCGATTGGGCCAGCGAACTGTTCGGCCTGCCGCTGACGGCACAGCGGCGCCAGTTGATCCGCACCGGCGTGCGATGTACCGCGCCGCTGCTGCGCTGGGCCGTGCGCAATGGTTCGGTGCACCGCGCCCGCCGGCGCATGGGCCTGCCGCCCCGCTAGCCCGCACTTCAGTGCCGGCGACCAATTCTGCGGGCTCGAACGCATTGCCGACGGCAACGGATTCGAGGAACCCCATCGGCATGCCATACTCCAAGGCAATCCATCGCAAGGAACCTGTTCGGTCATGCCCAACGGAATGAAGCGAGCGCTTAGCGGCGTCGCGCTCGCGCTGATCTTCTATTGCCTGCTCGGCTTCCTGATCCTGCCCGGTGCCCTGCAGCGCATCGCCAACCAGCAGCTGGCCGCCTACGCGACCGTGCCGGCGAGCCTGGAGCGCATCGAATTCAACCCCTTCAGCCTCGAACTGGACCTGTTCGAGCTGCGCATCGGCGAGGCCGACGATCGCCAACTGGCCTTCGAACAGCTCTATCTGAACCTGCAATGGGACAGTCTGTGGCAGCGCACCCTGCACCTGGCCTCCGTCGAGCTGACGGCGCCGCGCAGCGAAGTGCGCTTCGCCGATGATGGCGTGCTCAACCTCAGCCGACTGTTCGAGCTGCCGGAAACCGAAGCGCCGGAGCCTGAGGAAGAAAGCGGCCTGTTCCCGCTGCGTATCGACCGCCTGCAACTGGCCCGCGGCTACCTGCACTTCCAGGACCGCCGCCCGAGCGAGCCGATCGACCTGGTCTACGATGCGCTGGATTTCGAACTGCACAACCTCACCAGCCGGGCCGACGACAGCGCCGATGCGAGCCTCGCCGCCAGCGGCCCGGGCGGCGGCCGCGTCGACTGGCAGGGCCAGTTCAGCCTGCAGCCGCTGGCCTCCCACGGCCGGTTGAAGGTCAGCAAGCTGGCCCTCACGGATTTCCGCCCCTATATCCGCGACGCCGCGCCGCTGATGCTGGAGGACGGCAGCCTCGACCTGAGCACGGACTACCGGCTGGACCTCAGCCAAGGGCTGGCACTCGATCTGCACAACGCCACGCTGACGCTGGCAGCGCTGGCCGTCGACAATCCGCAGGGCCGCCCGCTGGTTCGCCTGGAGCAGCTCGTGCTGGGTGAGACCAGCGTGGACCTGGTCGCGCAGCAGGTCAGCATCGGCACGCTGCGCAGCCGCAATCTCGAAACCTGGGCCGCGCGCGAAGCCGATGGCGAGCTGGATTGGCAGAAGCTGTTCGCCACCGCCAGTAGCACACCGGAGGCCCCCACCGAAGGCTCGCCAGCCGCCGAGCAAGACGAACCGGGCAAACCCTGGCAGGTACTCCTGCATGATGCGCAGCTGCGCGATTACCACGTGCACCTCGCCGACCGGGTGCCGCAGGACGAAGTGGCGCTGGAGCTGGGCCCGCTGAACCTGGACGTGGCGGACTTCGACAGCCTGGGCACCAGCCCTTTCAAACTCAAGCTGGAAAGCGGCGTGGGCAGGCAAGGGGCGCTCCAGGCTACCGGACAATTGCAACTGAGCCCGATGAGCGGCAAGCTCGCCGTCACCACCCGCGACATCGACCTGCGGATCGCCCAGGCCTATATCAGCCCGCTGGTCCGCCTCGAACTGCGTAGCGGCATGCTCTCGAGCGAACTCGACGTCGAGCTGCAGGGCACCGAACCGCTGGCGTTCAGCGTCCGCGGCCAGGCCGAGGCAACCCAGCTGCACACCCTGGATACCCTCAACAACCGCGATTTCGTCAAATGGCAGCGGCTGCAACTGAGCGGCCTGGACTACCAGCACCCCAGCCGCCTGGAAATCGAGCGCATCGACCTGAACCAGCCCTACGCACGCTTCATCATCAACCCGGACCTGAGCACCAACATCAACGACCTCATGGTCGACCGCGGCGAGCCGACGGAAGAACCCGCGGCGACGCAGGCGCAACCGTTGGCGCTGCGTATCGGCGGCATCGCCATTGCCGACGGCTCGGCGAACTTCGCCGACTTCAGCCTGCGCCCGCCGTTCGCCACCGCCATCCAGTCGCTCAACGGCAGCATCGGCACGCTGGACAACCGCGAGCAGAAGGCCGCCTCGGTGGATATCGCCGGCAAGGTGGACCAGTACGCCCCGGTAAGCATCAAGGGCAGCCTGACCCCCTTCGACCCGCTGCAGAGCCTGGACATCGCCACCCGTTTTCGCCAGGTCGAACTGACCACCCTCACCCCCTACTCCGGCAAATTCGCCGGCTACCGCATCCGCAAGGGCCGCCTCGACCTGGACCTGCATTACCGCATCCAGCAGGGCCAGCTGAACGCCGAGAACAAGGTAGTGGTGGAACAGCTGCAGCTCGGCGAGAAGGTCGACAGCCCCGACGCGGTGGACCTGCCGGTGCGCCTGGCGGTGGCCCTGCTGAAGGATACCAAGGGCACCATTTCCATCGAACTGCCGGTGCAGGGCAATCTCAACGATCCACAGTTCAGCGTCATGCCGATCATCTGGCAGACGCTGCGCAATCTGGTCCTGCGCGCGGCACAGGCACCGTTCAAGTTCATCGCCGGGCTGGTCGGCGGCGACCAGGTCGATCTCAGCCAGGTACGCTTCGCCCCGGCGAGCAGCGAGCTGGACGGCGAAGCGCGCCAGGCCCTGGACACCCTGGTCTCCGCCCTCCAACAGCGCCCGGCGCTGCAGCTGGAGGTCGAGGGCATGAGCGCCAGCGCAGCCGACGGCCCGCTGTTGGCCGAGCGGCGCCTGCAGCAGGAATATCGCGAGACCTGGTACCGCATCCTGCAGCGCCGCGGCGACAAGGTGCCGGCGGACGCCAGCCAGATCCAGATCGACGAGGACGACGAGGCC
Organism: Pseudomonas sp. BAY1663; assembly: GCF_000582595.1. NCBI lineage: Bacteria > Pseudomonadati > Pseudomonadota > Gammaproteobacteria > Pseudomonadales > Pseudomonadaceae > Pseudomonas > Pseudomonas sp. BAY1663. The sequence continues at coordinate 34,919 of NZ_AZSV01000015.1, read as the reverse complement.
CCCTTGCTCGAAGGCATCTATCGCAGCCGGCTCAAGCAACAGCCTCCGGCCGAATGGCGGGAACTCGAGCCCGAGGAGCGTACCCAGCGACTGCGCCAGGCGGTTGTCGACTCCTGGGCCGGCAATACCGCGTTGCTGCGCCAGCTCAGCCAGCAACGCGCCGCGGCGATCAAGGACCATCTGGTGCAGGCCGGCCTCGATGCCGAGCGCATCTATTTGCTCGATACCGGAACGGCCGAGGCGGAGCCCGACGGCAAGGTCGCGACCATGCTGCATCTGGGGAGCTAATGATGCAATCGAACAAACGGCTCGTCGCCTGCCTGCTGCTGTCCACCGCCGCGGGCGTCCAGGCCGACACCTTGCGCTGTGGCAGCCAGCTGGTGAGCACCGGCGACCGCGCCTTCGAAGTCGAGCGCAAGTGCGGCCCACCCACGCACCGGGACCTGGTCGGCTACAGCCTCAGCCGCGACGACCGTCATGAGTTCAAGCTGGAAGAGTGGGTCTACGGCCCCAGCAACGGCATGCTCAGCATCCTGACCTTCGAGGGCAATCGCCTGGTGCGCATCGAGACCCGCAGGGCCAACTGAGGAGCAAATCGATGGAGCGCCGCGCATTCACCAGCCTGCTCTGCCTGATGTTGCTCGGCTTCCAGGCGCAGGCGTCTTCCACCTATCGCTGCAACAGTCGCCTGGTCAGCCTGGAGGCGACGACGACCGAGGTTCGCAGCAAGTGCGGCGAACCGGCCAGCAGCTCGCTGGTGGGCTACAAGGAGGTTATCGACGATTACGGCTACCGGCAGGAAGTGGCGGTCGAGGAGTGGATCTACGGACCGAATCACGGCATGCTCCATTTCCTGCGCTTCGAGGGCAGCCGGTTGCGCGGCATACGCAGCCGGCGAGGCAACTGAGTGTCGGTGCTCGCACATCGAGCCAGCCCCCGTAACGGAGCCATGAAAAAGCCCCGCCGAAGCGGGGCTTTTTCATCGGCCTTGCCGCCGCCCTTGGCAGCGGGCCCAACCCTTACTCGGCGGCCTTCAGGCCGTCGGCGGACACATCACGCACGCCCTTGATGCCCTGGGCCTTGGTGATAGCGGCTTCCTTTTCCGCTTCGGTAGCGACGGTACCGGACAGCGAGACGACGCCATCCTTGGTTTCCACTTCGATATCCATACCCGGAGTCGCATCCTCGGCCAGCAGAGCCGACTTCACCTTGGTCGTGATCCAGGTATCGGAAACCGCATCACCGGCATCGTTCATGGTGTCGTTGGCGGCCAACATGACATTGGAGGCTTCGTCGATGGCGGGCGAAGTGTCGGCCAGCACGGTACCGGCGAGCGGCAGGCTGAGGGCAGCGGCGATGGCGGTGGCAGTCAGAGTCTGAATAGTCTTCATAGATGTCACTCCTGTTCTCATGGTTTTCTGCGGCATGACTCCGGCCTCAGAACTCACGAATATTTAGCGCAAGCGGCGTGCCAATCTCGAAATAAAAATTTCGCCAATAAAATCAATTAGTTAATAACAAGCATCGAAGCCCGATCACTTGCACAATGCAAGCTTGGCAATCCTGGCGCGTGCATCTTGCAATCTCCCGACGGTGCGATATCAGGAATCGCAGGCAAACAAAAAGGGCCCGAAGGCCCTTTTCGTCAGCAAGGAATGCCGGTTCAGACGCCGGAAGCTTCCGCCGCCGCCACGTCCTTGATGGACAGCTTGATGCGGCCGCGGTTGTCCACGTCCAACACCAGCACCTTCACTTCCTGACCTTCCTTGAGCACGTCGGTGACCTTCTCGATGCGCTGGTCGCTGATCTGCGAGATGTGCACCAGGCCATCCTTGCCCGGCAGGATGTTGACGAAGGCGCCGAAGTCGACGATGCGCTCGACCTTGCCAACATAGATCTTGCCGATTTCCGCCTCGGCGGTGATGCCCAGCACGCGCTGCTTGGCCGCCTCGGCCGCTTCCTTGGTCTCGCCGAAGATCTTGATCGAACCGTCGTCCTCGATGTCGATCGAGGCCTTGGTCTCTTCGCAGATGGCGCGGATGGTGGCGCCGCCCTTGCCGATCACGTCGCGGATCTTGTCCTGGTCGATCTTCATCGCCAGCATGGTCGGCGCGTTGGCCGACAGTTCGCTGCGCGACTGGGCGATGACCTGGTTCATCTGGCCGAGGATATTCAGGCGCGCTTCCAAGGCCTGGCCCAGGGCGATTTCCATGATCTCTTCGGTGATGCCCTGGATCTTGATGTCCATCTGCAGCGCGGTGACGCCCTTGGCGGTACCGGCGACCTTGAAGTCCATGTCGCCCAGGTGGTCTTCGTCGCCGAGGATATCGGTCAGCACGGCGAACTTGTCGCCTTCCTTGACCAGGCCCATGGCGATACCGGCGACCGGCGCCTTCATCGGCACACCGGCATCCATCAGCGCCAGCGAGGCGCCGCAGACCGAGGCCATGGAGCTGGAGCCGTTGGATTCGGTGATCTCGGACACCACGCGGATGGTGTAGGGGAACTCGTCCTCGCGCGGCAGCATCGCGGCGACGCCACGACGGGCCAGGCGGCCGTGGCCGATCTCGCGGCGACCGGCACCGCCCATGCGGCCACACTCACCGACCGAGAACGGCGGGAAGTTGTAGTGCAGCATGAAGGCGTCCTTCTTCTCGCCTTCCAGGGTGTCGAGCAGCTGGGCGTCGCGCGCGGTGCCGAGAGTGGCCACCACCAGCGCCTGGGTTTCGCCACGGGTGAACAGCGCCGAGCCGTGGGTCTTGGGCAGCACGCCGACCTCGATGCTCAGCGGACGCACGGTGCGGGTGTCGCGGCCGTCGATACGCGGCTGGCCGTTGACGATGTTCTCGCGCACGGTGCGGTATTCGATCTCGCCGAAAGCGTCCTTCACTTCGCCGGCGCTCGGCTGGCCTTCTTCGCCGGAGAGCTTGGCCACGGCCTGATCACGCAGCTCGCCGAGACGGTTGTAGCGGTCCTGCTTGAGGGTGATGGTGTAGGCCTTGGAGATTTCCGCACCGAACTCGTTGCGGATGGCGTCCAGCAGCACGCTGTTGGCCGGAGCGGGCTGCCAGTCCCAGGCCGGCTTGCCGGCTTCGGCGGCCAGTTCCTTGACCGCCTGGATCACGGTCTGGAATTCCTGGTGGGCGAACAGCACGGCGCCGAGCATCTGGTCTTCGGTCAGCTCCTGGGCTTCGGATTCGACCATCAGCACCGCTTCTTCGGTACCGGCCACGACCATGTCCAGGCTGGAGGCCTTGAGCTGCTCGTAGGTCGGGTTCAGCAGGTAGCCGGTGCTCTCGTGGAAGGCCACGCGGGCGGCACCGATCGGGCCGTCGAAGGGGATGCCGGAGATGGCCAGCGCCGCCGAGGTGCCGATCATCGCAGCGATGTCCGGGTCGGTCTTCTTGCTGGTGGAGACGACGGTGCAGACGACCTGCACTTCGTTCATGAAGCCTTCCGGGAACAGCGGGCGGATCGGCCGGTCGATCAGGCGCGAAGTCAGGGTTTCCTTCTCGGAAGGACGGCCTTCGCGCTTGAAGAAGCCACCGGGGATCTTGCCGGCGGCGTAGGTCTTCTCCTGGTAGTGCACGGACAGCGGGAAGAAGCCCTTGCTCGGGTCGGCGGTCTTGGCGCCGACCACGGTCACCAGTACGCTGACGTCGTCATCGACGGTCACCAGCACTGCGCCGGATGCCTGGCGGGCGATGCGGCCCGTCTCGAGGGTTACGGTCGACTGACCGAACTGGAATTTCTTGATTACCGGATTCACGGTTTTTCCTTCTCTTTGTTGCCTTTGGGGAAATCGGTGGAATGGCGGGAGTCGGACCCGATTCATTCCCTATGGATAGCTAAAAGCTGGAAGCCCGAAGCTGGAAGCGGGGGGCAGGCCCCTGGCTTTCAACTTCGAGCTTCCAGCTTCTGGCTTCCAGCTCGGTTGCGTCTTAGCGACGCAGACCCAGACGGCCGATCAGGGCGCTGTAACGAGTGGTGTCCTTACCCTTCAGGTAATCCAGCAGCTTGCGGCGCTGGTTGACCATGCGGATCAGACCACGACGCGAGTGGTGGTCCTTGCCGTTGGCCTTGAAGTGGCCTTGCAGCTTGTTGATGTTGGCGGTCAGCAGGGCTACCTGCACTTCCGGGGAACCGGTGTCGCCTTCAGCTTGCTTGTACTCGTTAACGATCTGGGCTTTTTCTTCAACGCTCAGTGCCATGATGGGCTCCTTGAGTGAACAGGCCGGGAATCATCCCGTGTTTAGTAAAGAGAAATGACCGTGCCTGCTGACAGCCACCCTCGACGCACCGCGCAGAACGCGATGCGCAACGGTCATTCCGACCGAATCAGTCGACGCGGCGCGATGCGCCCGTCTTCGCTCACTTCACCGATACCAATGAAGCGGCCATTGTGGTCCTGCACGCGGACCATGCCGTACTTCGGCGCTTCCGGTGCCCGTACCGGCTGCCCGTGCAGCCAGTAATAGGCGCTGTGCTCGGACAGCTGCAACAGCGGCCAGTGCTCCAACCCGCTATCCACCGGCTGCAGCAAGGCATCCAGGGCCTCGGCACCGCCTTCGGCGTGCAACCGTTCCAGCGTCTCCAGTGCGACCGTCTGGGACAGCTCGAACGGACCGGCCTGGGTACGCCGCAGCTCGGCGACATGCGCACCGCAACCCAGCAGCTGACCGAGATCCTCGACCAGGGTGCGGATATAGGTGCCTTTGCTGCAGGCCACGGCCAGCCGTGCCCGGTCACCGTCGAGTGCGAGCAGCTCCAGGCGCGCAATATTAACAGAACGCGGCTCGCGCTCCACCACCTCTCCGGCACGCGCCAGCTTGTACAGCGGCTGGCCATCGCGCTTGAGCGCCGAGTACATCGGCGGCACCTGCTGGATATCGCCACGGAAGCGCGGCAGCAGGGCCTCCAGTTGCTCGCGGGTAACCGCTACCGGCTTGCGCTCGAGGACTTCGCCCTCGGCATCGGCGGTGGTGGTGGTCACCCCCAGCTGCATGACCGTCTCGTAGGCCTTGTCGGCATCGAGCAGGTACTGGGAGAACTTGGTGGCCTCGCCGAAGCACAGCGGCAGCACGCCGGTCGCCAGCGGATCAAGGCTGCCGGTATGCCCGGCCTTTTCCGCGTTGAGCAGCCAGCGAACCTTCTGCAGCGCGGCGTTGGAGGTGAACCCGCGCGGCTTGTCGAGCAGGATGATGCCGCTGACGTTGCGGCGCACACGCTTGACCTGTGCCACGCTCACTCTCCTCGCTCGTCGCTGTGCTTGCGGTCTTCGGCGACCGCCCGCTCGATCAGCGAACTCAGCTCGACGCCGCGGCGGATGCTCGCGTCGTAGTTGAAATGCAGTTGCGGAACGCTGCGCAGCTTCATGGCCTTGCCCAATTGCATGCGCAGGAAGCCGGCGGCCTCGTTGAGGATGCGCAGGTTGCCCTTGACCGCCTCCTCGTCGTCACGGCCCATGATGGTGATGTAGATCTTCGCGTGGGACAGATCGCGGCTGACCTCGACGCCGGTGATGGTCACCAGGCCCAGGCGCGGATCCTTGATCTCGCGCTGGATGAGCAGGGCCAGCTCGCGTTGCATCTGGTCGCCGATACGCTGGGTACGGCTGTATTCTTTGGCCATATAAAGCTGCCTCAAGCTTCAAGCGCTAAGCTTCAAGCGGAAAAAATACCGAAAAGCCAAACGGCAAGCTCAATCGGTGGGCCAGGCCACCTCTTGAAGCTTGCCGCTTGAGGCTTACCGCTGCTCGTCAGAGCGAACGCGCCACTTCGACCTTCTCGAACACTTCGATCTTGTCGCCGACCTTGACGTCGTTGTAGCTCTTCACGCCGATACCGCATTCCATGCCGGCGCGGACTTCCGAGACGTCATCCTTGAAGCGGCGCAGCGATTCCAGCTCGCCCTCGAAGATGACCACGTCGTCGCGCAGCACGCGGATCGGACGATTGCGGTGCACCATACCCTCGGTGACCATGCAACCGGCGACCGCACCGAACTTCGGCGAACGGAACACGTCGCGGACCTCGGCGATGCCAAGGATGTTCTCGCGCACGTCGCTGCCGAGCATGCCGGTGAGCGCCTTCTTGACGTCTTCGATGATGTCGTAGATGACGTTGTAGTAGCGCATGTCCAGGCCCTCGGCCTCGACGATCTTGCGCGCACCGGCGTCGGCGCGCACGTTGAAGCCGAACAGCACCGCGTTGGAGGCCAGCGCCAGGTTGGCATCGGACTCGGTGATACCACCGACGCCGCCACCGACCACGCGCACCTGCACCTCGTCGTTGCCCAGGCCGTTGAGCGAGCCCTGCAGTGCCTCGAGCGAGCCGCGCACGTCGGCCTTGAGGACGATGTTGAGCGTCTTCTTCTCGTCCTGGCCCATGGTCTCGAAAATGTTCTCGAGCTTGCCGGCATGAGCACGGGCCAGCTTCACTTCGCGGAACTTGCCCTGACGGAACAACGCGACTTCGCGGGCCTTCTTCTCGTCGGCGACCACGGTGAGGTCGTCACCGGCTTCCGGCGTACCGTCCAGACCGAGAATCTCGACCGGAATCGCCGGACCGGCTTCCTTCACCGGCTTGCCATTCTCGTCGAGCATGGCGCGCACGCGGCCGAAGTTGACGCCGCACAGCACCATGTCGCCCTGGCGCAGCGTACCGTCCTGGACCAGCACGGTGGCCACCGGGCCACGGCCCTTGTCCAGGCGCGACTCGACCACCACACCGCGACCCGGCGCCGACGGCGTGGCCTTGAGTTCGAGGATCTCGGCCTGCAGCAGTACGGCTTCGAGCAGTTCGTCGACACCGGTACCGACCTTGGCGGAAACCGGAATGAACGGCGTGTCGCCGCCCCACTCCTCGGGGATCACATCGAGCGCGGCCAGGCCGTTCTTGATGTTGTCCGGATTGGCTTCCGGCTTGTCGATCTTGTTCACCGCGACGACGATTGGAACACCGGCCGCCTTGGCGTGCTGGACGGCTTCCTGGGTCTGCGGCATCACGCCGTCGTCGGCCGCCACGACCAGGATCACGATGTCGGTCGCCTTGGCACCGCGGGCACGCATGGCGGTGAACGCCGCGTGGCCCGGGGTATCGAGGAAGGTGACCATGCCGCGATCGGTTTCCACGTGGTAGGCACCGATGTGCTGGGTGATGCCGCCGGCTTCGCCGACCGCCACCTTGGCACGACGGATGTAGTCCAGCAGCGAGGTCTTGCCGTGGTCGACGTGACCCATCACGGTCACCACTGGCGCCCGGGTCACTTCCTCGCCTTCGAACTTCAGCAGCTCGGCCAGCTGTTCTTCCAGCGCATTGTCGCTGACCAGCTTGACCTTGTGGCCGAGCTCTTCGGCCACCAGCTGTGCGGTCTCCTGATCGAGCACCTGGTTGATGGTGACCGGCGAACCCATCTTGAACATGAACTTGATGACTTCGGCAGCCTTCACCGACATCTGCTGGGCCAGTTCGGCCACAGTGATGGTCTCGCCAATCGACACTTCGCGCACGACCGGTCCTGTCGGGCTCTGGAACCCATGCTGGTTACGTTTCTTGAGTTTGGACTTGCCACGACCACCGCGACGGAAACCATCCGCATCGTCGTCGCCGCTGCGCACGGTACGCGTGAGCGGCGCCTTGGTCTTGAGCGAAGGACGGTGCTGGGCATGCTTGCGATCACGGCGCTCGTCATCGTCGCTGCGCGGCTTCTCGACGCGGCGCGGCTCTTCCTTCTTGCGTTCCGGTGCAGGAGCGGCAGGCTCGACTGCGGCCGGCGCCAGCTCGGTAGCGGCAGCGGGCTCGACCGCCGCCGGAGCAGCAGGCGCAACGGCCTCGGCCTGCGCCTTGGCCAGCTCGGCCTGACGGCGGGCCTCTTCCTCGGCGCGCTGGCGGGCTTCTTCCTCGGCCTTCAGGCGAGCGGCTTCCTCGGCGGCGCGCTGTTCTTCCAGCTCGCGACGCTTCTCGGCCTCGATCTCCTCGGCGCTGCGCTTGACGAAGGTCTTCTTCTTGCGCACTTCGACGCTGATGGTCTTGCTGCCACCGACCTTCAGCTTGGTCGTGGTCTTGCGCTGCAAGGTGATCTTGCGCGGTTCGTCCACTTTCGCCCCATGGCTGCTCTTCAGATGGGCCAGCAGGGCCTGTTTCTCGTTATCGGTCACTACTTGCTCGGCGCTGGTGTGCGACAGTCCTGCCTCACGCATCTGCTGAAGCAGTCGCTCGACCGGTGTGTCGACCACCTGGGCCAGTTCTTTCACCGTGACTTGCGTCATGCATTTCTCTCCTCAGGCCGCTAATTGCTTACTCGAACCAGTGGGCTCGGGCGGCCATGATCAGCTTGCCGGCACGTTCTTCATCGATGCCGTCTATGTCGAGCAGGTCGTCTATGGACTGCTCGGCCAGGTCTTCACGGGTGATGACTCCCCGCACGGCCAACTCGACCGCCAGTTCGTTGTCCATGCCGTCGAGGGCCAGCAGGTCTTCGGCCGGCTGAGCGTCGGCGAGCTTCTCCTCGTTGGCGATGGCCTTGGTCAGCAGGCGATCCTTGGCCCGCGTGCGCAGCTCGTTGACGATGTCCTCGTCGAAGCCTTCGATGCCGAGCATTTCCTCCATGGGGACATAGGCGATCTCTTCGAGGGAGGTGAAGCCCTCTTCCACCAGCACCTGCGCCAGCTCTTCATCGACATCCAGCTCGTCGATGAAGCTGCGCAGGATGTCGCCGGTCTCTTCTTGCTGCTTGGCCTGGATGTCGGCCTCGGTCATCACGTTGAGCGTCCAACCGGTCAGCTGGCTGGCCAGGCGCACGTTCTGGCCGCCGCGGCCGATAGCCTGGGCCAGATTGTCTTCGGCAACCGCGATGTCCATGGCATGGGCATCTTCATCGACGATGATCGCCGCGACTTCCGCCGGGGCCATGGCATTGATGACGAATTGCGCCGGGTTCTCGTCCCACAGCACGATGTCGACCCGTTCGCCGCCGATCTCGCCGGAAACGGCCTGGACCCGCGAACCGCGCATGCCGATGCAGGCGCCCTGCGGATCGATGCGCTTGTCCTTGGAACGAACGGCGATCTTCGCCCGCGAACCGGGGTCACGCGAGGCGCCCATGACTTCGATCAGGCCTTCGGCGATCTCCGGCACTTCGATGCGGAACAGCTCGATCAGCATCTGCGGCGCGGTACGCGACAGGATCAGCTGCGGGCCGCGGTTCTCGGTGCGGATCTCCTTGAGCAGCGCACGAACGCGGGCGCCGACGCGGAAGGTCTCGCGGGCGATGATGTCCTCGCGCGCCAGCAGCGCCTCGGCGTTGTTGCCCAGGTCGACGATGACGCTGTCGCGGGTCACCTTCTTCACCGTGCCGGAGATGATTTCGCCCAGGCGATCGCGGTAGGCCTCGACCACCTGCGCACGCTCGGCCTCGCGCACCTTCTGCACGATGACCTGCTTGGCGGTCTGCGCCGCGATGCGACCGAATTCGATGGATTCGATCTTCTCTTCGATCACGTCGCCGATCTTGGCGTCGGGCTTGCGTTCCTGCGCCTGATCGAGGGTCAATTGAATGGCCGGATCCTCGAAGTCCTCGTCATCGACGACGGTCCAGCGACGGAAGCTTTCATAGCTGCCGTTGTGGCGATTGATTTCCACACGCAGATCGACTTCGTCTTCATAGCGCTTCTTGGTAGCCGTGGCCAAAGCCAGCTCCAGCGCCTCGAAAATCACACTCGCCGGTACGCCCTTTTCATTGGACACCGACTCCACAACCAGCAGTACTTCTTTGCTCATCGTACGCCTCGCCTTTCGCAATCCATTGGGTCCGCGGGATCCGCTCTCAGTCAAAACGGGGAACTATGTTGGCCTTGTCGATCGAATCGATCGGCAGCAGGTATTCGTGATCATCGACCTGCACGACCACGTCCTGCTCTTCCACCCCGCGGAGAAGACCCTGGAAATTGCGCCTGCCCTCGAAGGGCGAGCGCAGCTTTATTTTTACCTGCTCACCGACATGCGCCCGGTACTGCTCGATGGTGAACAGCGGCCGCTCCATGCCCGGAGAAGAAACCTCAAGGGTGTAGTCCACGCTGATCGGATCTTCCACATCGAGCACACCACTCAGCTGACGGCTTACCTTCTCGCAGTCATCAATGAGAATGCCGTCGGCATGATCGATATAGACCCGCAGCAGCGAATGCCGCCCCTGGGAAATGAATTCAATGCCCCAGCACTGATAGCCAAGCGCCTCGACCACCGGGGCCAACAAGGCCTGCAACTGTTCTAGCTTGCTCGACATCGAAGTCCCTCGCGCATGCTTCACAAATGAAAAATGGGCGAAACGCCCATCCCTTTTGACCGCCTGTAAATGCCGGCGACCTGGCCTCAAGCTAATAAAAAGCCCCTGTACAGGGGCTCTTTATCGACTGGTTGCGGGGGCTGGATTTGAACCAACGACCTTCGGGTTATGAGCCCGACGAGCTACCAGACTGCTCCACCCCGCGTCAAACTGGGCACGAATTATACGGCTCGCACCACATACAGGTCAACCTGAACCCTTGAAACACAAGAAAGCCCGCACTAGGCGGGCCTGCTTGTTTGGTACCGAGGAGGGGACTCGAACCCCTACAGCCTATGGCCACTACCACCTCAAGGTAGCGTGTCTACCAATTCCACCACCTCGGCAAAAACCCTTATTGCCCTTCCTCTACCTGGGGAAGCTCGCCCGCGGCATCCGCTGGCTTGCGCTCCTCAAGCACAGGAACATCCTCGACGGCCGGCTTGCTGACCGGAACTTCCAGCACCGCCGGATCCGGCAGCCCCGCCTGGGACAGTTGATCAGCCTGCTGTTTGGCGAAAAACGCCAGACCCAGACTGGTCACGAAAAAAACGCCGGCAAGTATAGCAGTAACTCGGCTCAAAAAGGTAGCGGAACCTTGGCTTCCGAAAACGGTTGCCGAAGCACCCGAGCCGAAAGACGCACCGGCATCCGCACCCTTGCCCTGCTGCAGCAGCACCAGTGCAACCACACCCAGAGCAACCAGCAGATGCACCACGATTACAACAGTCTGCAACATCTGTTCAGTTCCCCGCGGCGCGACAGATCGCACCGAATTCATCCGCTTTCAGAGAGGCACCACCAATCAGCCCCCCATCAATATCCGCCATCGCGAACAGCTCGGCGGCATTCTCCGCCTTGACACTGCCGCCATACAGGAGCCTTGCGCCTTCGGCGACACGGCGATCCCGGCGCGACAGCTGCTCACGAATGGCAGCATGTACCTCCTGGGCCTGCTCAGGCGTCGCGGTCAGCCCGGAGCCAATTGCCCAGACCGGCTCGTACGCAATGACCGCCGACTCGAAGGCTGCGATGCCCTGCTCGTCGAGCACGCGTGCCAGCTGCCGACCGACTACCTCGAGCGTCTTGCCCGCCTGGCGCTCTTCGAGCGTCTCACCCAGGCACAACACAGGCTTCAAACCACTCGCCTGTGCCGCTGAAAACTTTCGGCTGACCACCTCGTCGCTTTCGCCCAATACCAGGCGACGCTCGGAATGACCAACCAGAACCCACTCGCAACCGGCTTCGACCAACTGCGCGGGCGATACCTCACCGGTCAGGCCCCGAAGCCTGTTTGCGCAGCGCTGTCCTGGGCGCCTACGGCGATTTCGACGCCATCGACACCATCCAGGACCTGACTGATATGCACACAGGAGGGAAACACCGCAATCTCGACCGCTGCAGGCAATTGCTGCATCCGGAGAGATTCGATCAGCTCTGCGACGCTAGCGCGGGTACCGTTCATCTTCCAGTTACCAGCTACCATGGGGCGACGCATGCTTTACCTCATCGGTCAAAGTGGGCGCAGATGTTACTCAACAGCCAACGCCCTGGCAAGCGCGATCACGCACAAACTTCAGCGACGACCTTGGCCAGTTCCTCCGCCAGGTTGCGCACCTGTTTTTCGTCGTCGCCCTCGACCATCACCCGCACCAACGGTTCGGTTCCCGACTTGCGCAGCAGCACGCGGCCGCGACCGCCCATTCGCCCGGTAACGCTGTCGCAGGCGGCCTGCACGTCCGGATGGGAGATGGGATCGCGATCGCCGGCGAAGCGCACGTTGATCAGCACCTGCGGGCACTTGTGCCAGGCCAGCCGCTCCTGGGCCAATGTCTGTCCACGACGACGCAGGGCCAGCACCACCTGCAGCGCAGCGATGATCGCATCGCCGGTGGTGGTGTGCTGCGCACAGACGATATGCCCGGAGTTCTCCCCGCCCAGCGGCCAGCCACGCTCGAGCATTTCGGCGATCACATAGCGGTCGCCGACCTTGGCACGGACGAAGGGGATCTCGCGCGCCTTGAGCGCCAGCTCCAGGCCGAGATTGCTCATCAGGGTGCCGACCACCCCGCCCGAAAGCCGGTCTCGCTCCTGCAGGTCGGTGGCGATGATGTACAGCAGCTCGTCGCCATCGACGACCGCCCCGGTGTGATCGACCATCATCACCCGGTCGCCGTCGCCATCGAAGGCGATGCCCATGTCCGCGCCATGCTCGACGACGGCCTTTTGCAACTGGCCAACGTGGGTGGAGCCGACGTCGGCATTGATGTTCAGCCCGTCCGGCTGCGCACCGATGACCACCACCTCGGCGCCCAGTTCACGGAACACGTTGGGCGCGACCTTGTAGGTGGCGCCGTGGGCACAGTCGATCACCAGCTTCAGCCCGGAAAAATCGGTACTGGTCGGTACGCTGCTCTTGCAGAACTCGATATAGCGTCCGGCGGCGTCGTTGATGCGCGAGGCCTTGCCCAACTGCGCCGACTCCACCACGCTCATCGGCGCATCGAGCAGCTCCTCGATCATCAGCTCGACCTCGTCGGGGAGCTTGGTGCCGCTACCGGAGAAGAACTTGATGCCGTTGTCGTGATGCGGATTGTGCGAGGCGCTGATGACGATGCCCGCCTCGGCATGGAAGGTGCGGGTCAGGTAGGCGACCGCCGGCGTGGGCATCGGCCCCAATAGCAGCACATCGGCGCCGGCCGCCGACAGACCGGCCTGCAGGCCGATTCGAACATGTAGCCCGAGATGCGCGTGTCCTTGCCGATCAGGATCCGGCATTTGCCCTGCTTGCGAAAGGCCATGCCCGCCGCCCAGCCCAGTTTGAGCATGAAATCAGGGGTGATGGGGTAGTGACCGACATGTCCGCGAATGCCGTCGGTGCCGAAATATTTTCTACTCATTGAGGACTTCCCTATTCCGCTGCCTGCACGGCAGCGATCATTCGAACCACATCGACCGTCTCGGCGACGTCGTGCACCCGCACGATCTGCGCGCCCTTGCCCACCGCCAGCGCCGCCAGCGCGAGGCTGCCGTACAGGCGTTCGTCGATACCACGCCCCAGCACCCCGCCGATCATGCTCTTGCGCGACACGCCGACCAGCAACGGCCGACCGAAGCGCTGCAACTGCTGCATATGCTTGAACAGACTGAGATTGTGTTCCAGCGCCTTGGCGAAGCCGAAACCGGGATCGAGGACGATGCGCTCGGCAGGAATGCCCGCCGCCGCGCAGGCCGCCATCCGCCCGGCGAGGAATTCGCCGACCTCGGCGGTCACGTCGGCGTAGCGCGGATCGTCCTGCATGTCGCCGGGTTCGCCAAGCATGTGCATCAGACACACCGGCAGGCCGCTGTCGGCCGCCGCGTCCAGCGCACCGTCGCGCCGCAGCGAGCGGACGTCGTTGATCAGCCCCGCGCCGAGCCGGGCGCATTCGCGGATGACCGCGGGCGTCGAGGTATCCACCGAGATGACCACATCCAGCTCGCGGGCAATCGCCTCGACGATCGGCGCGACCCGCTCCAGCTCCTCGGTGGGCGACACCGAGCGGGCGCCGGGCCGGGTGGACTCGCCACCCACGTCGACCAGCGTCGCCCCGGCGGCGACCATCGCCCCGGCATGGCGCAGGGCGGCGTCGCGCTCGGCGAAGCGGCCACCATCGGAAAAGGAGTCGGGGGTGACATTGAGAATCCCCATCACGTGCGGACGGGATAGATCGAGAACCCGGTTGCCACAGGACAGCCGGGCCGGGGAAAACGAATCAGTCATTCTATGAGCCTTGAGCTTTCAGGCCGGGCGCCCTGCGCAGGTGCTTCAGGCCAACTGCGTCACCATGGACGAATCGGAGGACAATTTACACCAGAAGGGGCGCCTATGCGCCCCTTCCGGATACAGCCCTTTTCATCGCGACCAGCGGAACCGTCGGGTCTCCGGCGCTCAGTGTTCGCCCGCGGGCCCGCCGATCGGCGTTTCCGGACGGCTGTCATCCGGGACCACCGGCGTTCCGGAGGCACCGGAGCCGCCCTCCCAGTCGCGAGGCTCACGCGGCTGGCGCCCGGCCATGATGTCGTCGATCTGCGCCGCGTCGATGGTTTCGTACTTCATCAACGCCTCGGCCATCATGTCCAGCTTGTCGCGATTGTCCGAAAGGATCTGCTTGGCCGTGCCGTAGCAGTGGTCGATGATGCTGCGCACCTCTTCATCGATCATCTTGGCGGTTTCGCCGGAGACATTGGCGTGCTGGCTGCCGGCACTGCGACCGAGGAACACCTCGCCTTCCTCCTCCGCATACATCAGCGGCCCGAGCTTCTCCGAGAGCCCCCACTTGGTGACCATGTTTCGCGCCAGCTGCGTCGCGCGCATGATGTCGTTGGACGCGCCGGTGGTGACCCCTTCGAAACCGAGGGTCATCTCCTCGGCGATCCGCCCGCCGAACAGCGAGCAGATCTGGCTGATCAGGGCCCGCTTGGACAGGCTGTAGCGATCCTCCTCGGGGAGGAACATGGTGACGCCCAGCGCCCGACCACGGGGAATGATGGAAACCTTGTAGACCGGATCATGCTCGGGCACCACACGCCCGACGATCGCGTGGCCAGCCTCGTGATAGGCGGTGTTGAGCTTCTCCTTCTCGGACATGACCATGGACTTGCGCTCGGCGCCCATCATGATCTTGTCCTTGGCCAGCTCGAACTCGCGCATCTCGACGATGCGCTTGTTGGCCCGCGCGGCGAACAACGAGGCCTCGTTGACCAAGTTGGCCAGGTCGGCGCCGGAAAAGCCCGGCGTACCGCGGGCGATGACCGCCGGCTCGACGTTCTCGCTGACCGGCACCTTGCGCATGTGCACCTTGAGAATCTGTTCGCGGCCGCGGATATCCGGCAGGCCGACCACTACCTGGCGGTCGAAGCGGCCCGGGCGCAGCAGCGCCGGATCGAGCACGTCGGGACGGTTGGTCGCGGCGATGACGATGATGCCATCGTTCATCTCGAAGCCGTCCATCTCCACCAGCAGCTGGTTGAGGGTCTGCTCACGCTCGTCGTGCCCGCCACCCAGGCCGGCGCCACGATGACGACCGACGGCGTCGATCTCGTCGATGAAGATGATGCACGGCGCATGCTTCTTCGCCTGCTCGAACATGTCGCGCACGCGGCTGGCGCCAACGCCGACGAACATCTCGACGAAGTCGGAACCGGAAATGGTGAAGAACGGCACCTTGGCCTCGCCGGCGATGGCCTTGGCCAGCAGCGTCTTACCGGTACCGGGCGGGCCGACCATCAGCACGCCGCGCGGAATGCGGCCACCCAGGCGCTGGAACTTGCCGGGATCGCGCAGGAACTCGACCAGCTCGTGCACTTCTTCCTTGGCCTCGTCGCAGCCGGCGACGTCGGCGAAGGTGGTCTTGACCTGATCTTCCGATAGCAGGCGCGCCTTGCTCTTGCCGAAGCTCATCGGCCCGCCCTTGCCGCCCGCACCGCCCTGCATCTGCCGCATGAAGAACATGAACACGGCGATGATCACCAGGATCGGGAAGCTGGCCACCAGCAACTGGGTCCAGATGCTCTGCTGCTCCGGCTGCTTGCCTTCGATCAGCACGTTGTTGTTGAGCAGGTCACCGATCAGGCCGTTGTCCTGGATCGCCGGGCGAATGGTCTTGAAGGTATCGCCGTCGCTGCGCTTGCCGATGATGACAAAACCATCGACGGTCACGCGCTCCACGCGCCCTTCCTTGACCTGCTCGAGGAAGTCCGAGTAGTTCAGCGTCTGCGGCTCGCTCGGGCTGGAGAAGTTGTTCATCACCGTGACCAGGACGGCGGCGATGATCAGCCACAGGATCAGGTTTTTTGCCATGTCGTTCAAATTCACTACCCTCTGGAGCAAACCCGTTGTCTGCGGGCCCGCATGACGGCCGGTTGGTTGCTCGGCCTAACTTACTACACAACGCAGCGGAACTGGCAGCCGGTCTGTAACCCCATGAAACAGTCTAGCCGTTCGTTCGACCGAGGCCCTGTTCCATGAACCACAGCGGCCGGCATTCGGCACCGCGGCCGCTAGTCGGCCTGGCCACCCTTGAAGCCGCGCGCCAGCAGGTACTGCTCACGGGAACGATCGCGAGAAGACAGCGGCTTGCGCATCTGCACCTTCTCGAAGTTCTGCCGTACCTCTTTCAGGTAGCATCGAAACCCTCGCCCTGAAAGATCTTGATCAGGAAATCCCCGCCCGGGCGCAGCACGCGCGCGGCCAGGTCCAGCGCCAGCTCGCAGAGGAACATCGCCCGCGGCTGGTCCGCGGCCCGCACTCCACTCATATTGGGGGCCATGTCGGAAATCACAAGGTCGACCGGATGCTCGCCGATCGCCTCCAATATCTGCCCGAACACCTCGTCCTCGGTGAAATCGCCCTGGATGAAGGTCACGTCGGCAATGCTGTCCATCGGCAGGATGTCGGAAGCGATCAACCGCCCCTTGTCACCGATGACCCGGCTGGTGACCTGCGACCAACCGCCCGGCGCCGCACCCAGGTCGACCACGGTCATGCCCGGGCGCAGGATGCGATCCTTTTCCTGGATCTCCAACAGCTTGTAGCTGGCGCGCGAACGATAGCCATCGCGTTGCGCCATCTTCACATAGGGATCGTCGAAATGTTCTTTCAGCCAACGCGGGCTGGTCTTGGAGCGTGCCAAGCTGATACCTCATCTGTGCGGCCCGGTACCTCTCGGTTACACTAGCGGCCGTTTTTCAAGGGTTCTGACGCAAGGGTCGAAATATGCCGCTCACCAACGAGCAGAAGAAACACTACAAATCCATCGGCCATCACCTGAAACCGGTACTCATCGTAGCCGAAAACGGGTTGACCGAAGGGGTCCAGGCCGAGCTCGAACGCGCCCTGAACGATCACGAGCTGATCAAGGTCCAGTTCCGCATCACCGAACGCGAGGATCGCCGTGCCCTGATGGAGGAGCTCTGCGCGATCGGCAATTGCGAGCTGGTCCAGACGATCGGCAAGATGGCCCTGGTCTACCGCCGCAACCCGAAGGTCAACAAGCAGCTTTCCAACATCCATCGCTTCCAGGCCTGACAGCCGGTGGGGTTTCGCCCGAAGCCAGCCCGAACACTTGGCGCCCACCCCATGCCAGCCGCGGTGGGAGCCCGGCGGCAGCAGCGATAGTCACGCCGGATCGCCAGCAAGCTGGCTCCTACAAAAAGCGTCCTCGGCCACAAGATCCCATCCGGGTCTTCGTCCACCCACAACTATCGACGCGCCTGCCCCGGCAACGGTTGCAACACCAACACCAGGCCACACAGGGCCATGGCCAGGTAACTGAAGTTGGGCCAGTAGAGTGCTCCGCCGCCGGCGCTCGCAACATGACTGATGCCCAGCAGCAGGACCGCGATCAGCAACTGGCCACGCATGTCCCGCCACAGGCTGCGAAAGCCTTCGGCCAGCACCAGCACGATCAGCTGCAGCACCGCGCAGAAAGCCGCGAAGCCCACCAGCAACGGGCGCAGCTGCTGCCGATCTCCTCGATCAGCAGAGGCGCCAGGCCGATCTTGTCCAACGCCGGCAGAACGACGAACTGCAGCAACCAGAGCCCGCCGACCCAGAACGTCTGGGCCAGCTGCCAGCTTATGTTGCCAGCCCGCGGGGGCGGGCTGTCAGATATGACGGACCTCGACAATCTCGTACTCGATGACGCCGCTGGGCGTCTTGACCGCGACCACGTCGCCTTCTTCCTTGCCCACCAGGCGCGGGCGATGGGCGAGCTCACCGACAGCTTGCCCTGCTTGATGTCGGCCTCGTCGTCGCCGACGATCTGGTAGGTCACCTGCTCGTCGGTCTCGACGTTGGCGATATCCACGGTGGTGCCGAAGATCACCTTGCCGGTGTGCGGGATGCTGGCGATATCGATGACCTGGGCGTTCTGCAGGCGGCCCTCGATGTCGCGAATGCGCGCCTCGACCATGCCTTGCTGTTCACGGGCGGCATGGTACTCGGCGTTCTCCTTGAGATCGCCCAGCTCGCGCGCCTCGGCGATGGCCTGGGTGATCTGCGGACGCAGCACGGTTTTCAGGTGCTTGAGTTCTTCTTCCAGGGCGCGCGCGCCCTGGACGGTCATGGGGAATTTTGTCATGCGTTGATTCCTGCATGGAGATCCTGCAAGCGGCGCACGGTCTTCTCGGGACCGAACTTGAGCGCCTCACAGATTGCCTGGCCACCGGCGATGGTGGTGGTGATGCAGATCTTGTGCTGCAGGGCGTTGCGACGGATGGAGTACGAATCAGCGATGGACTGACGACCCTCGGTAGTATTGATGATCAGGGTGACTTCGTCATTCTTGATCATGTCGACCACGTGCGGACGGCCTTCGGTCACCTTGTTCACACGGCGCACCGGCAGCCCGGCGGCCTCGATGATCCGTGCGGTGCCGGCGGTGGCCACGACCTCGAAGCCGAGGCCAACCAGATCGCGGGCGACCTGCTCGACGTAGGGCTTGTCGTCCTCGCGCACGCTGAGGAAGGCGCAACCGGAGGTCGGCAGGATTTCGCTGGCACCCAGCTGGGCCTTGGCGAAGGCCTCGGCGAAGCTGTCGCCGACGCCCATCACCTCGCCGGTGGATTTCATCTCCGGGCCGAGGATGGTGTCGACGCCGGGGAACTTGGCGAACGGGAACACCGCTTCCTTGACGCTGAAATAGCCCGGGATGATCTCGCGGGTGAAACCGACTTCGGCCAGGCTCTTGCCCGCCATGACCCGCGCGGCGACCTTGGCCAGCGACTCGCCGATGCACTTGGAAACGAACGGCACGGTACGCGAGGCGCGCGGATTGACCTCGAGCACGTAGATATCTTCGCCCTGCACGGCCATCTGCACGTTCATCAGGCCGACCACATCGAGCTCCAGGGCCATCTTGCGCACCTGCTCGCGGATCTCGTCCTGGATGGGCTGCGGCAGCGAGTAGGCCGGCAGCGAGCAGGCCGAGTCGCCGGAGTGCACGCCGGCCTGTTCAATGTGCTGCATGATGCCGCCGATCACCACGGTCTCGCCGTCACAGACGGCGTCCACGTCCACCTCGATGGCGCAGTTGAGGAAGTGGTCGAGCAGCACCGGGCTGTCGTTGGACACCTGCACCGCTTCGCGCATGTAGCGCTTGAGCTCCTCTTCCTCGTAGACGATCTCCATCGCCCGCCCGCCGAGCACGTAGGACGGACGCACCACCAGCGGATAGCCGATGGCCTTGGACGCGGCGATGGCCTCCTCCTCGCTGCGCGCAGTGGCGTTCTGCGGCTGGCGCAGGTTCAGGCGCTGCACCATCTGCTGGAAACGCTCGCGGTCTTCGGCGCGGTCGATGGCGTCCGGCGAAGTGCCGATGATCGGCACGCCGGCCTCTTCCAGGGCGCGACAGATCTTCAGCGGGGTCTGCCCGCCGTACTGCACGATGACGCCCTTGGGCTGCTCGACGCGGACGATCTCCAGCACGTCCTCCAGGGTCACCGGCTCGAAGTACAGGCGGTCGGAGGTATCGTAATCGGTGGAGACGGTCTCCGGGTTGCAGTTGACCATGATGGTCTCGTAACCGTCTTCACGCATGGCCAGCGCGGCATGTACGCAGCAGTAGTCGAACTCGATGCCCTGGCCGATGCGGTTGGGGCCGCCGCCGAGGATCATGATCTTGTCGCGAGCGCTCGGGTTGGCCTCGCACTCTTCCTCGTAGGTCGAGTACATGTAGGCGGTGTCGGTGGCGAACTCGGCGGCGCAGGTGTCGACGCGCTTGTACACCGGCAGCACCTTGAGCTTGTGGCGGTGGCTGCGCAGGTTCTTCTCGGTGACGCCGAGCAGCTTGGCCAGACGCGCGTCGGAGAAGCCCTTGCGCTTGAGCTTGTACATCAGGTCGCGGTCGATGCTGGACAGGCCGAGGGTCTTGACCTGTTCCTCGTCCTTGACCAGATCCTCGATCTGCACCAGGAACCAGGGATCGATCCTGGTCAGGGCGAACACGTCTTCGACGCTCTTGCCGGCACGGAAGGCATCGGCCACGAACCAGATGCGGTCGGCGCCCGGCACGGTCAGCTCGCGCTTGAGCGTGCTCTCGGCCTCGGCATCGGCCAGGTTCAGCTTCGGATCGAAACCGGTGGCGCCGACTTCCAGGCCACGCAGGGCCTTCTGCATCGACTCCTGGAAGGTCCGGCCGATGGCCATGACCTCACCGACCGACTTCATCTGGGTGGTCAGGCGGGCGTCGGCCTTGGGGAATTTCTCGAAGGCGAAGCGCGGTACCTTGGTCACCACGTAGTCGATGGCCGGCTCGAACGAGGCCGGGGTACGGCCGCCAGTGATGTCGTTCTGCAGTTCGTCGAGAGTGTAGCCGACGGCCAGCTTGGCGGCGATCTTGGCGATCGGGAAGCCGGTGGCCTTGGAGGCCAGTGCCGAGGAACGCGACACGCGCGGGTTCATCTCGATCACCACCATGCGCCCGGTGTTCGGGCAGATGCCGAACTGCACGTTGGAGCCGCCGGTCTCCACGCCGATCTCGCGCAGCACCGCCAGCGAGGCGTTGCGCATGATCTGGTATTCCTTGTCGGTCAGGGTCTGCGCCGGCGCGACGGTGATGGAGTCGCCGGTGTGCACGCCCATCGGGTCGAAGTTCTCGATGGAGCAGACGATGATGCAGTTGTCCTTCTTGTCGCGGACCACCTCCATCTCGTATTCCTTCCAGCCGATCAGCGACTCGTCGATCAACAGCTCGCTGGTCGGCGACAGGTCGAGGCCACGGGTGCAGATTTCCTCGAACTCTTCGCGGTTGTAGCGATGCCGCCGCCGGTGCCGCCCATGGTGAAGGACGGCCGGATGATGCAGGGGAAGCCGACCTTGTCGAGCACGCCGTAGGCTTCATCCATGCTGTGCGCGATGCCGGAAACCGGGCAGGCCAGGCCGATGTTCTTCATCGCCTTGTCGAAGCGCGAGCGGTCCTCGGCCTTGTCGATGGTATCAGCGTTGGCACCGATCATCTCGACGCCGAACTTCTCCAGCACGCCGTGCTTTTCCAGGTCCAGCGCGCAGTTCAGCGCGGTCTGGCCGCCCATGGTCGGCAGCAGCGCATCAGGGCGCTCCTTCTCGATGATCTTGGCCACCGTGGCCCACTTGATCGGCTCGATGTAGGTGGCGTCGGCCATGGCCGGGTCGGTCATGATGGTGGCCGGGTTGGAGTTCACCAGGATGACGCGGAAGCCTTCTTCCTTCAGCGCCTTGCACGCCTGCGCGCCGGAATAGTCGAACTCGCAGGCCTGGCCGATGACGATGGGGCCGGCACCGAGGATCAGGATGCTCTTTATGTCTGTACGCTTGGGCATGGGACTCTCGTGCTTAACAAATTCAGGTCAGGGTCGCGCCGGCCAGCTTGATGCCGAAACCGACAAACATGGCGCCTACGCCGGAGGTGGCTCCGACCGCCAGGCGTTGGCGCCGGCGAAACCAGTCGGCCAGGCGCACGCCGCAAAAAATCAGGAAACTCAGGTACAGGAAGCTGATCGCTTCGAGGATGGCTCCCAGCACCAGGAACGACAACCCGGGATAGGCGTACCCCGGATCGACGAACTGGATGAAGAAGGAGATGAAAAAGAGGATCGCCTTCGGGTTGGACAGACTGAGGAACAAGGCCCGGCCGAACGGGTTGCTCACCGTCGCGTGCGCTTCCAGCGCCTGCGCGGCGGCCTCCGGCGCATGCAGCTTGCGCCAGGCACCGCGCAACATGCCGATGCCGAGGTAGCACAGGTAGGCCGCGCCGAGATACTTGAGCACCACGAAGACCATCGGCACCGCCTGCAGCAGCGAGGCGATTCCCAGTGCCGACAGGGCCATCAGGATCGCATCGCCCAGGAATACCGCACTCGCCGCCTTGTAGCCGCTCGCCACGCCATGCTGCGCCGAGGTGGCGAGCACGAACAGCGAATTGGGCCCCGGCAGCAGGACGACGAACAGCGTCCCCAGCACATAGGTCCAGAGATCGGTGATTCCCAGGCTCGGCAGCATGTCGACCTCAGCGCCGCGCGGCCATCGCCGCGATGAAGCGATCGAACAGCGGCGCCACGTCGTGCGGTCCCGGGCTGGCTTCCGGATGGCCCTGGAAGCTGAAGGCGACCTTGTCGGTGCGCTCGATGCCCTGCAGGGTGCCGTCGAACAGCGACTTGTGGGTGGCGCGCAGGTTGGCCGGCAGGCTCGCCTCGTCCACGGCGAAACCATGGTTCTGGCTGGTGATCATCACCACACCGGTATCCAGGTCCTGCACCGGATGGTTGGCGCCGTGGTGGCCGTTGGGCATCTTCACCGTCTTGGCGCCGGAAGCCAGTGCCAGCAACTGGTGACCCAGGCAGATGCCGAACACCGGGATGTCGGTTTCGAGCACATCCTGGATCGCCTTGATCGCGTAGTCGCACGGCTCGGGATCGCCCGGACCGTTGGCCAGGAACACGCCGTCCGGGTTCAGCGCCAGCGCCTCGCTGGCGGGCGTCTGGGCCGGCAGCACGGTGACGCGGCAGCCGCGCGCGACGAGCATGCGCAGGATGTTCAGCTTCACGCCGTAGTCGAAGGCCACCACATGGTAGGGCAGCTCGGCGGCGGGGATTTCCGGATGGCTGTCGCTCTTCAGGTTCCAGACGCTGGAGCGCCACTCGTAGCGTTCCTGGGTACTGACCTCCTTGGCCAGGTCCATGCCCTTGAGCCCCGGGAAGCTGCGCGCCAGTTCCAGCGCCTTCTCCTCGGTCGCGTCCGCCCCCGCCAGGATGCAACCGTCCTGCGCGCCCTTCTCGCGCAGGATGCGCGTCAGGCGGCGGGTATCGATACCGGCGATGGCGACGGTGCCGCTGGCCTTCAGGTAATCGGGCAGCGACTGCTTGTTGCGCCAGTTGCTGGCCAGCAGCGGCAGGTCGCGGATGACCAGGCCGGCGGCCCATACCTGGCGGGCCTCGGCGTCTTCCGGCGTGGTACCGGTATTGCCGATGTGCGGATAGGTGAGCGTGACGATCTGCTTGGCATAGGAAGGATCGGTGAGGATTTCCTGATAGCCGGTCATGGCGGTGTTGAACACCACCTCGCCGATGGTCTGGCCATCGGCGCCGATGGATTCGCCGCGAAAGATGCTGCCATCGGCAAGGGCCAGGATGGCTGGCGTGGTGGCTGGCTTAGTCAAGAGACCTCCCGTAGATCAAGGCTGGAGCAGACGCAGATTGTAAAAAAGCGGGATGACGTGTGAAGGTCATCCCGCTTTTTTGTTTGATTCATTTCTGCGCAACTTTTAGTGGACACACTAAACGGAACACTATACAGAAACTCGGCCTTTCTATCCAGACGATATCCCACCGCAGCGACCTAAAAAGCGAGAGCAACATTCTGCATGGCCGGTTGACAATTATCATTCTCATCCCCTGCGAGTGACGGATAGACTCCTCGCTTTACCTCGAACGCCAGGAAGCCTCCATGCCAGCCAACCGGACCACCAGGTAATGCCAGGCGCCTTCTCCCGCCTGCGACCTTTTGCACTTCTATTCGCCGTATGCGCTTCATCGATCGTACCGCAGGTACTGGCTGAGGCCACGCCGGCCATGCGCGAACGCCTGGTGTTCTCCGGCCCCGCAGCCTCCGTGACCAATCCACTTATCCACATGCTGGAAAGCGGTGCGCTGAACGACCTGGCCCGATCCACCGAATTCATCCTGTGGAACAACCCCGACCAGTTGCGCGCGCGGGTCATACAGAGACAGGTCGACTTCATCGCAGTGCCGACCAACGTGGCCGCCAACCTGTACAACCGGGGTGTCCCACTTACCCTGCTCAACGTTTCCACCTGGGGGGCGTTGTGGATGGTCTCGCGCACGCCTGGCCTGCAGACCCTGGCCGACTTCAAGGGAAAGGAAGTGGCCATCCCCTTCCGCAACGACATGCCGGACATCATCTTCGACTTCATCGCCGAAGAACAGGGGCTGGACCCGCAACGTGACTTTCAGCCGCGCTACACCGCCACGCCCCTGGATGCCGTGCAACTGCTGATCACGCGCCGAGTCGACCACGCCCTGCTCGCTGAGCCCGCCGTATCTATGGTGCTTCGCAAGACCCGGTCCTTCCCCGTTTCGCTGGTGGCGCCCGAGCTGTATCGCAGCGTCGACCTGCAGGAGCAATGGGGAGAACTGCTGGGCATCGAAGCCCGCATTCCCCAGGCCGGCCTTGCCGCACTCGGCGCGGCGCGCCTCGATGTCGAGTTGAGCGCCCGCGTCGAACAGGCCTACGCGCAATCGAGCCGCTGGTGCAACGAACATCCCCTGCCTTGCGGCGAGATGGTCGCTCGCCGCATCGACCTGCTCGACGCCCAGGCCGTCGCCGACTCGCTACAGTTCCAATCCCCTCACTACGCCAGTGCCGCCCAGGCCCGCCCCGAACTGGAAACCTTTTTCCGGCTCCTGTTGCAACGGCAGCCCGCCAACCTGGGCGGCAAGCTGCCTGATGATGGCTTCTACGGTGAGGCATCCGCCCAGAAATAAATGAAGTATTTTTTGAGAACATTACGCGATGGCCTGCTCGCCACGCTGAGCTACCTGTGGAGCGGCTGGGGCGCCCTGGCCAGCCTGTTGCTGTTCTGTGCCGCCTGGGAATTCACCGGGCGCGTCCATGGCGCCCTGGTGTTACCTGGCCCCGTGGCGACCCTGGAACGTCTCGCGGAGCTGTTCGACAGCGGCCTGGCCCTGCCGCAACTGGCCATTTCCACCCGACGAACGCTGTACGGTCTGGGCGCCGCGCTACTGGCCGGCAGCGCACTCGGTCTGCTGGCGGGGCGCTCGCTCACCGCCGCCATGCTGTCCCGGCCGCTGGTCACATTACTGCTGGGCATGCCACCCATCGCCTGGCTGGTACTGGCCATGCTCTGGTTCGGCATGGGCGACGCCACGCCCGTGTTCACCGTATTCATCGCCTGCTTCCCCATCGTCTTCGCCGGCGCCATGCAGGGCACGCGCACCCTGGACAATCAACTGAAGAAAGTTGCGCTCGCCTATCACCTGCCCTGGCACATGCTGCTGACGGACCTGTATTTCCCCCATGTCATGTCCTACTTGTTCCCGGCGTGGATAACCGCATTGGGCACCTCATGGAAAGTGGTGGTGATGGCCGAACTGCTGAGTACCACGGACGGCGTCGGCGCAGCCCTGGCAACTTCCCGCGCGCAGCTGGACACCGCCACCTCGCTGGCCTGGGTGGCCGCCGTCCTCGGGCTGCTGCTGGCCACCGAATACCTGTTCCTGGAACCTCTCAAGCGCCGGGTCGAGCGCTGGCGCTCGGAGCCGACCACATGAATGCCCTGCATATCCGCCACCTTTACCATCGCTACGGGCTGACCGAAGTGCTGGCCGACGTCGGCCTCGATCTGTACGCCGGCGAAACCCTGGCTCTGGTCGGGCCTTCCGGCTGTGGCAAGAGCACGTTGCTGCAGATAATCGCGGGCCTGCTGGCACCTTCGGAAATCGTCATGCAGTGCGATTTTCGCGGCATCGGCTACGTCTTCCAGGATCCCAGCCTGATGCCCTGGATGACCGCCCAAGAAAACATCGCCCTAGGCCTCAAGGCACTCGGCGTGCCCAGGGCAGCCCGCCACAGGCAGGCGACAAGCATGGCCGCGCGCCTTGGGCTGACGGACGAGGACCTCGACAAATATCCCCATGAACTGTCCGGCGGGATGCAGAGCCGGGTATCCCTGGGCCGTGCGCTGATCCTCTCGCCCGACCTGCTGTTGCTGGACGAACCTTTCTCGGCGCTCGACGTCGGCCTCAAGCTGGAACTCTACGCCCTGCTCCGCCAACAGGTGGTGCAACGAGGCAGCGCGGTACTGCTGATCACCCACGACCTGATGGAAGCGGTACGCCTGGCCGACCGCATCCTGCTGATGGTGCCCGCGCCCGGTCGCCTGGTACACGAATTCGTCCTGGACATGCCCCAGGCCGAACGCACGGAAGCCTGGATCCACCAGACCACCGGCGAGCTGATGGAAACCCCGCAAGTCCGCATCGGCTTCGGCCTGGCCGAAGGCACCCTGGCGCCAGCCAGCCACGAACAACCCCGTCATAGCGGTTGCCGCGTATGAACAGGCCCAGGATCACCTCTCCCCTTCTCATCTGCGGCTTCCGGCCCTTCTTCGTACTCACTGCCGCCAGCGCCATCGGCTTCATGCTGACCTGGGTCCTGCTGCTGGACGGTTGGCTCGACGGCTGGCACCCGCCCGGTGGCCCGACGGCCTGGCATGCCCATGAACTGCTGTTCGGCTTCGCCGCTGCCGCCGTCGCCGGCTTTGCCCTGACCGCCGTTCCCGAATTCACCGCCACCCCGGCCATCGGCGGGCGACCACTGGCCCGTCTCGTGCTGTTGTGGTTGCTGGCCCGCCTGGCCTATGCACTGGCGGCCTACTGGCCGGCCTCACTGGGCGCCTGGCCGGCAGCCCTGTGCAACCTGGCATTCTGGCTGGCCCTGCTGAGGCAGATCGGCCCTAGCCTCTGGCGCGATCCGGGACGCAGCCACCTCAGCTTCGCCTGGGCCATCGCTGCGCTGTGCGCATTGCAGGCCGGATTTTTCATCTCCCTGGTCATCTCGGCCAATGCCATGACCTGGCTACATGCGGCGACGGGCGCGCTGGCCATTCTGATCGTCATCGCCACCAGCCGCATCTCCATGAGCGCCGTGAATGGTCAGCTCGAACAGGGCCGTCCCGGCGCCCCACCCGCAACCACCACCTACCTGGCGCGCCCACCACGGCGCTACCTGGCGATCTTCTGCATAGCCGTCTGCAGCGCGACCGAATTTGCCCTCGGCCACGACATCGTCACCGGCTGGACCGCCCTCGCCGCCGCAGCGGCCATGTTCAACCTGCTCAACGACTGGCACGTCGGACGACCGCTGTTCACCCGCTGGAGCCTGATGCTCTATGCCAGCTACTGGCTCATCGCCCTGGGCTACGGCCTGCTGGGCGCCGCCTGGCTGGGCGCGCCACTGACGCCCTCGGCCGGTCGTCACCTGCTGACCGCCGGCGCGATGGCCCTGTCGATCTTCGCCGTCATGGTCATGGTCGGGCGTATCCATGCCGGGCTATGGCTGGACTACCGCCCCTGGCTGCCACTTACCGCTGCCATGCTGGTGCTGGCTGCGCTGCTGCGCACCTGGGCCGGCGTCTGGGCAGCAGCCCCCTGGCATGGCACGCTGCTGACGGTATCGGGGCTGCTCTGGGTCAGCGCTTTCGCCATTTATCTGGGGCACACCTGGCCGGCGTTGAGTGGGCCGCGCACCGATGGCCAGGAAGCTGCGCCGAGCCCCTGGGGCGGGGCACCGGATCTGGTGAAGGCGGCGCGTGCTGATCACCGACGGCAATCCACTCAGCCAGCACGACCCAATACCTGCCGGGCATAGTTGCAGCAATCGAACAGGCTGCTGCCCAGGTGTGTCGTAGGTTCCGCCTGCTCGAACAGCAGGCTGGGCGATGGCAGTTCGACCGCCTTGCAGAGCTCCTCGATGTTCAACAGTACCAGGTCGGGGTTGCGCCCACCGATGAATCCCGCGCGCCTGAAGGTATTCAACTGGCGCGAAAAGGTTTCCGGGGTAATGTTCAACTGGCGTGCCAACACACCATGACTGGCCGGCAACGTCAGCCAGGCACTGCGCTGCTGCATGTGCAGATCCAGCAGGTAGACCACCAGACGCTGGGCCGAATTGCCGATGGTCAACAGATCGATACGGTTGAGCGACTGGGAAATCCTTACGGCCATGCCTTCCAGCATCGCGATGCTGAAATCCGGCGAGGTCCGGCATAGTTCGAGCAATCGCGCACGCGGCAGGCGATAGACACTGGAGGCAACACCGGCGCGCGCCGACAGTGGATAGCGGCAGGGCTCGACGAACATCGCGGTTTCCGCCAGCAGATCACCGGCTTCCATATTTCGGAAGATCTTGTGCTCCCCCGTATAGCTGGGCCGGTACAGCACCACGCTGCCCGATTGCACGAGAAAGAAATACGCTGCCTTGTCGCCCATGCGGAACAGGTGCTGGCCACTTTCCAGCCGCAGCAGAGAAGCACCGTCGAGCAGGGATTGCAACGCTTCCCGGCCCACCTTGGAAAAAACCGGTGAGCTGGCAAGCATATGGATCAGACCTGGCGCCTTCATGGCTCGTTCGCACCCGGATGGGGACGCACGCCACTCCTTCCCGAAAGCCAATCGGCCGGTATCGGTCCAGATCCCAGGCAGCGCCCCAGTTAATGAGAAACATTATCAACGGCGAGATACTACTCCATTTTCCGTCGCTTTGAAGTTGATAATTATCATTCGGTACGGCAAAGCCTCTACACAGCGATCCGATGACGGTCCAAACGCCTCGACACGAAGACTCGGCAAGCCCTCAGAAGCTCTTGCGCAGCATCAGGCTCACCTCCGTCTGCTCGAAGCCGAACGCCCAATCCAGATTGCTGTGGTTGATGCTGTGCCGCACGCGCAACTCCGGAACCAGCCCGGCGACCTGCCAGGCGTTCACCCCGGCGCTGAGGATATACACCTGCTGCTTGTCGTACCGGCGTTCGCCGAGGAAGAAATCGTAGGCATCGTTGCGGCTTTCCCGGTAGATGCCCAGCGCGTTGACGAACAACCCGGCGCTGCCGGCAAAGAGATGATAGACCCCGCCGCGCACGGCCCAGTCGCGGCTGCTGGCCTGATCCACCTCGTACTTCTTGCGGGTGAGGCTTACGCCGCCGTACAGGCTGGTGCGGGTGCTGGGCGAGAAGGAGGCGAACAGGTTCCACTGGTACTGATCGTAATCGGCACCGGTCAGCAGGCCCTGCGAGCTGTATTCGTAGCGCTTGGCATCCAGGCTGGTGCCCAGCTGCCACTGGCGGTTCAGCGAGTGGCTCCACTCCAGTTGCAGGCCATGGGCCAGGTAGTCGCTGGCACGGTTGCGGTAGTAGTGCTCGACATAGGGAGCGAGCGAGATATTGTCGCGGGCATCCAGGTACTGGTAGCCCGCCTGCAGGATCGCCAGGTTGTTGCTGTAGTCCTTGATACGGGAAGTCGTGGACGGATCGGTCGTCGAATAGTAGTTGCCGTAGCTGAGGGGACGCAGCTGCAGGTTGTGGTTACCGGACAGGTTGAAGCGGCGCTGCAACGACAGCTCGTAGTTGACCATTTCGGAATCGATGGCCTCGGGCATCCTGCGCTCGAAGAAACAGATGCCGGCGAACTCGCTGAGGCAGCTGTAGTGGCCATTAGCCTGGTTGATATTGTCGTTGTAGCCCCAGCCTAGCGCCGCACTGCCATGCCAGTCGGCACGGATTTCCATCGCCAGGTGATACTGCTGGATCAGCATCTGTACCTCGGGCGGCAGCCCCGCCTCCAGCGCCCTGGCAAAGCCCTCCCGCGCGCGCTTTTCCTGGTAATCCTCGAACCACAGGCGCGCCAGCTCCAGCAGGATGCGTGCATCCCGCGGCTCCTGTTCACTGGCCAGCTCCATGCGCTGCAACGCCAGCGGATAGTCCCCCTCGAAGCGCGCCAGCAGCTTTCCGCCATGTTCGCCAGCGCCGGCCGATGCCCCGGCAGTTCACGGTAACGGGCGATGAAATCCGGCAACTGGGTCCACTGGTTGGTATTGATGGCCACGTAGATGGCCGGCGTCAGTGCCTCCAGGGTGCTCGGCACCTGGTAGCGCCGGCCCTCGTACATCAGCGTACCGGGCGGTGCCGCCAGCGCCTCCTCGGCGTGCGCCTTCTGCTCGATACTGCGGCGGGTCTGGTCCTGCAGAAAACGCGTATCGTCGTCATCGGCCCGGACGCCGGGCGCGATGAGGCACGCCAGCGACAGCAGCCAGACGGCCCTGAAACGGCAAGACATAGGGAATTTCCACAAAGGATGTGCGTGCAATAGAATGGAGGCCGGCGAACCGGCCTCCACAGGTACCCCTCCCAAGCGATACCGAACGAGACTCCATCCGGCATCGCCCTGTTTGACGCTCTTCACTGGTGGCCGCCAGTGGAGAGTGGTCAAACCTTAGGGGGTGATGGTGCCGCTAATCTTGCTGCCGCCGAAGGCGACATCCTGTTGCGGTGTAGCGCCACCGGTATAAATCCCGGCCAGAGCCTCGGCACCGTTGTAGAAGCGGCCTTGGATTGTGGGATCACTTGCAGCGTTGGCAAAGGTGCCTTTGTCACCAATGCTGGTACCAGCAAAGTTGATGCTGTGACCAGCCCGATCAATGGTGCCGGTAATGCTGCCCGAGCCAGAGCCATAGGTAGCCGTCAGCGTTCCCTTGTAGAGGTTCGGACTATCCGGCGTACCGCCTGCGGCAGTGCCCACCCCATTGATACCGATCACACCATATGTGGCGCTGATGGCTGTAGGCATGTTGGCGGAAGTTACAGCATTGTCGCCCACGTACCAGACAGTACGGCTGGCGCTGCCCATGTTCAGGTCGGTGCTATTGCTCGGTGGGGTGCCGGCAGCCCGGGGGGCCCACTCGCCAAAGTACACGCCACTGCCCACCGCCAGGGGTGCGCCGCTGGCATTGGCCACCTGACCGATCACCAGACCACCGAACTGCGGGGCCAGGGATATCTGGGTGATTTGCCGGATACTGTTGATGGCAAAATTGGCGCCACTGCTCGAATCGGTGGCATTCCAGACCTGAGCGATATCGATCGGCAGCGGCAGCATGCCAATATCCGCGGGCCTCATGATCGTGCCGTCGCCACGCGCAGCAATGGCCGTGTTCGAACCCTTGATCGGACCGCCGGCCAGATCGATGTAGGAACCGGCACCATCCAGTGCCACGCCGGAATTCCCACCGCCGAACAGGCTGTGGTTCGAGCTGCCGACAACCACCCCAGCAGGGTTGGAACTACCCCCTTGCACATTCGGAGAAGCCGCGAATGCAGCACCACTACCCACCAGCGCCATGATGGCCAAAGCCAATGTCGATTTTTTCATTTTCATATCCTCTTGGTTGAGATTAAAAACGGCTTGTTTTTTACGAAAAACAAGCAAAAAAACGTCGGGAACGTTTTTTGACGTCGCGGTAGCGACGACCCGCAGGGTGGTCGCCAAGGATGGCGGACCACAAAAAAACCGGAATTAGAAATTGACCTTCAAACCTGCGGTGAGCGTGCGCCCCGGCCCTGGCAACAGGGTCTTGGCCATCGGGTCCAGGTAGTACTCATCGGTCAGGTTGGTCACGCCCAGGTTCAAGGCCACCTGCTTGTTCACCTCGAAGTTGGCATACAGGTCATGCAATAGAACCGAGCGCCAGTAGAAGCCATCCTGGTTGCCGTTCCTGAACCAGGCATCCCGCGCCAGGGCGCTGGTAACAGAGGGACCGGCTTCCGAGGCCAGCAGGTCGTCCAGCTGGCTGTTTTCCGCACCCGCGTGGTACACGCTGCGCCAGCCCAGCTCCAGCCGCTCATTGAACAGCCGGGTACCCAGCAACAGGTCGATGGAATATTTAGGTTGCAGGCTGTTACCGCTGTAAGTACCGGGGAAGCCGCCGGTCATGCAGGTGGGAATACGGTTGTAATAGGGATCGAGGCTCGATGCGTAGTCCTTGTCACAGAGTTTCTGGTTCAGCCGGTAGGTGGCACCCAAGCTGCCAAATACCCGGCCCGTATCGAAGCGAGACTGCAACTCCACACCGCTGGATTTCTTCTTGTCGAACTGGATGCTGTCGTAATACAGACCACGATCGATAAAGTCCTCGATCTCGGTGTTGTAGTAGCTGATACGCACGTCGGCAAAGCCCAGGCTGGGTAAGAACTGAGTCAGGTCATGGGCGTAACCCACCTCCCAGTTGGTGCTGCGCTCCGGCTTGCTGGCACCTGAAGCCAGGGTGCCAACGGTACCGGCCCCATCGAGAACGGCGCTGGAAGTCAGTTCGTTGATGCTCGGGAAACGAGTGGTTTGCGCATAACGAACAAAAGCGGTACCGAAGGGCGTGATTCTGGCGGTTGCGCTCAATACCGGGCTGAAGGCATCGCCCGATTGCTCTTCCGGCATTTCCCAAGCATTGCCTGCATGAATCTCCTCATAAACCGCCGTACCATAAGGACTCGCGGCCTTGACTCTTTGATCCGCCACACCAGAGCCCTGGACATCCTCTACTGTTTCATAGAGCTTACTGACATCGATCTCGCCATTTACAAATGGATTTTTCGACGAGTCCATCTTCCCATTTTTAATTGGAACAATAACTTCGTTTACCCAATAACTAAATTTCTGCCCATGTTGCGGAGTATTATTTCCATGACGTATAGAAATTGTTCGCCCACCGGAGAATTGATCGGCTGCCGCCCTCGCCGCAATTAATGCTTCGATCTCAGGCGTCACAACATTATTAAGGTGCCAGTCTGGAAGGTATGGCTCTGCAGCCACAGCGGCATTATAGACATCGTCAGCTAAACGCTTAGCCGTTTCATATTCCTCATTTGTCAATAACTCCTCCCACTCCAGCTTCACGCCAGTTTGACGCTGAGTCGCCTTATAAAACGCATCTTGCTGCCGCCTACGCTTGGCAGTTCCCGTATCCTTACCGGTGTAATGCAAGTAGCGGGTGCCTGCCGTTACAGTGAGCCAGTCGGTGGCTTGCCAAGCCAGATTGAGCATGGCCGAGTATTCCTTGCGCTCGCCGGAGCGCGGGCCGAGACGGTCGGTTCCGGTATGCAGATAGACGCCGTCCGGCAGCATGCTGGTGGTGTCTCGATTGCTCTGCTCTACCCGCTCATCCAGCTTTTCCTGCTGGTAACTGCCGCCGAGGGTTAGTTGCAGGTTGCTGGCCAGGATCATCTGGTTGCTGAAATCGAATCCGGTGCGGTCATGAGTGGTCCATTGCCGGCCAAGGGGAATGATGGTGCCGTCGTGATCGGGCTCAGGAAACATCCACGCGTTTTCAGCCCACCAATCAGCACCCAGCCATTTAATGGCGTCCGCGCGCGTCGACTCCCATAAACTCAACTGGCTTCTTTCATCGTCCGTGAGATCCAGTCCCCAGGGCGATATACCCGTTTGATAGCGGGTGCCCTTCGCCTTGGTCTGCCACAGGCTGGTTTCCAGATTCAGCCACTTGGAGTCCTTGGGCTTTATGTCGTAACTCAACTTGTAACTGTCGAGCCTCAATTCCGAGCGCGGATCTTCGTAGACGAAGTTGCGCATGTTCGCCCAGTCGAGATCCGGCTGGGCTTGCTCCGCACCCTCTCGATAGGCATACATCAGCATCGAGCGACCGGGCGTGGTTTCACCGAAGGTCGTATCGGTACGCATGAATTGCAGGCCCAGCTTTTGTTCGTTGGGCAGGTACCAGTTGTTCTTTATCAGGGTGGTTTCGGTTTCACTGGAGGTATTGAACACCTCGCTGCCTGCGGCATATACCTTGGTCAGGTTCGGGATGTACCTGTCGGTCGTATCTTCAGCGAAGTGGGGATGCCCCGAATATCTATCGGCATCGTGCTTGCCCGCATAGTAGTTCCCCGAAGTACGCTCGCTGCGCGACAGCAGAATATCGACGAACTCATTGCGCCCGGCAATGGCCAGCATTTCCGAGTGATCATCGAAGTTAAGCGTCTGGCTATCGCTTCTCGTGCGTGCAGGTGGCGTATCGATATTGATGCCATCCAGATTCACCCGTTCTGCGCCGGGTATGCTGCGATAGTCCTGGCCGTACACAGAAGAGGCATCGAACCGGGGCTTGCTGGTATTGCCCGAGGTTTTCAGGTTGGTTTCGATACCCCAGCTATCGCCTTCGGGGATGATGTCGCTGGCTTCGATGGTGCGGATGTTCACCGCCCCGCCCACGCCGCTCTTGATGCCCCGGCTCAGCGACGGGCCTTTCTCCACTTCGATGCTGCGAAACAGCGCCGGGTCGACATAGCTGCGGTTGCCCGCCCCGACGAAGTGCAGCCAGACGTTGGTGGATTGCTCGGTGCCGTCGATGGTCAGCGGCGTGCGCCCCTCGCCGGTGATGCCGCGAATATTCGGGGTGATGGCCTGGCTGCTGCGCGTGTCCATGCTGTAGACGCCGTTCATGCCCTTGAACACGTCGCCGGGGTTGGTCACCTCGAAGCGCTGCAGTTCCTCGCGGCCCTTGTAGACGCTGGTGACGTTCTCCTGATAGACCTTGTCATGCCCCTCGGCGTCCTTGTCCTGCCTGCCGATGACCGTGGTCGAGGGCAATTCGAGCTGGTAATCCCCGGCGACTTCTTCCTCTCCAGACTCCGCTTGCTCCACGGCGTCCGCCGCTTGTATCAGCGCTAGCGGGCTGAACATGTACAGGCTCGATATCAGCAGCGCCAACTTCTTTGGCGTGAACGGCATTGCAATCCCTCCCCAGAGATAACTAACGCCTGAAGCGTCCTCGGTCCAGGCAAATGAGAATGATTATTCTTAGCTAGGAGGACAAGGAAGACCTATGACAATTGTCAACAGGTCGGCAAGATTGTCAGGCTGGAGGCTGGAGGCTGGAGGCTGGAGGCTGGAGGCTGGAGGCTGGAGGCTGGAGGCTGGAGGCTGGAGGCTGGACAGCATTGGAGCGGGGCAACGGCTGTCAATCTACGGTTTTTGAT
>NZ_AZSV01000014.1:0-71952 GCF_000582595.1 Pseudomonas sp. BAY1663 | reverse complement strand
CATGCCCTCGCGCAGCGCGGCGTCGGTGGCCCAGCGTTCGCCGCTCGCCACGCCGGCCAAGGCGCATGCGCCTGGCCGTGATCATGCGCGACGGCGGCCTGCGCCGTGCCGGCGACCATGCTCAGCGCGAACGTGCTGGCGGTTGCGACCATCGTGGCCATCGCCAGGCCCCAGGCCATCGGTTGCAGGTACTGCTTCATGGGCGAATCCTCTTGGCGCGTTTGGCGTGGTGCCGTTGAGCGGCGCGGCGGTCAGCCGGCCTCGGCATTGCGGAACAGGATGTTGTTTTCCAGGTGGATGTGCTGCATCAGGTCGCTGCGCAGCTCCTCGAGCCCGCGGTACAGCGCGCGCCAGGTGTTGCAGGCGTTGGCCGGCGGGGTGATGTCGTCGGTCAGCGCGGCCAGCCGCTCCAGGGCCTCGCCATGCTGCTGGTGCTCGTAGCGCATCACCGAGATCGGCCCTGGGCCTGCGGGAAGCCGATGCCGCGCTGCAGCATGGGGAAGAGGATCTGCTCCTCCTTGAGCATGTGGCTTTCCAGCTCCTGCTGCATGGTCCACAGGTGCTCGGCCAGCCCGTTCGGGCATTCCGGGCGGCTGCCGTGGACGTGCTCGACCCGGTTGGCCAGGCGGATCAGCTCCGGGAACTGGTCGCGGTGGCGCTCATGGAAATTCTCGAGGATGTGTTCGATCAGCTGGTTGGCCGGCGCGCTGCGCCAGTCCGGCGCAGCGTCGCCGTGATCGCTGAGGGCCGCCAGTTCGGCCGCGATGCGCTCGGCATCGAGGCCATGCTGGGCGGCGGCCTCGCGCAGCGGGACATTGCCGCCGCAGCAGAAATCCAGCTTGTACTGGCGCAGCACGCGGGTTGCGCCGGGGATCGAGCAGGCCAGGCTGCCCAGGGTTTGATCGATCGTAGAGGTCATGGCGATGCTTCCAGGGATGGTTGAGCGGTTCGTTGCATGCCCTGTGCCATTGCTAACTTATTGATTTTTAATGTTTATAAAGAGAGGTGTGGTGATAGTGACCCTCAGCGGGTATGGTTTAAAAAACCTTGAGGGTAACTCGTACCATGATGGAAGAAGCGCTGCTCGCCGACCTGATCACCGAACTGCCCAACGCCGTGCGCCTGCAGCGGCTGGTGCAGACTCTGCACCAGCGCTTCCGCTGCGGCGCGGTGGTGCTGCTGCGGCTGGACGACGACAGCCTGCGTCCGCTGGCGGCGGTAGGGCTGGTGCAGGAGGCGCTCGGCCGGCGCTTCGTCGTCGCCCAGCACCCGCGCCTGGCGGCGATCCTTTCCCAGCGCGAGCCGACCTGGTTCGAGCCGGACAGCCGGCTGCCCGACCCCTACGACGGTCTGCTCGACGAGCACGTCGGCGAACCGCTGCCGGTGCATGACTGCATGGGCGTCAGCCTCTTCGTCGAAGGCAAGCTGTGGGGCGCGCTGACCCTGGATGCGCTGCATGCCGGCACCTTCGACGACGACGCCCGGCGCGACCTGCAACGCTACACCCTGGTGATCGAGGCGGCGGTGCGGGTGACCCGCCTGGAACACGAGAACCGCGGCCTGCGCCTGGCGCGCAGCGACGCGCTGGAAACCACGCTGATGCAGGAGGAGGGCGAGATCCTCGGCCAGAGCGAGGCGATCCGCGAACTGCTGCGCGAACTGCAGGTGGTGGCCGATTCCGAACTGCCGGTGCTGCTGCTCGGCGAGACCGGGGTCGGCAAGGAGCTGTTCGCACGCTGGCTGCACCGCCATTCGCGGCGGCGCAACAAGCCGCTGGTGCACGTCAACTGCGCGGCGCTGCCCGAGTCGCTGGCCGAGAGCGAGCTGTTCGGGCACGTCAAGGGCGCCTTCTCCGGCGCCACCACCGACCGCCCCGGGCGCTTCGATGCGGCCAACGGCGGCACGCTGCTGCTCGACGAGGTCGGCGAGCTGCCGCTGACGGTGCAGGCCAAGCTGCTGCGCACCCTGCAGAACGGCGAGATCCAGCGCCTGGGCGCGGACAAGCCGCGGCAGGTCGACGTGCGGATCATCGCCGCGACCAACCGCAACCTGCGCGACAGCGTGCGCGAAGGGCACTTCCGCGCCGACCTCTACCATCGGCTGTCGGTCTACCCGGCGCCGATACCGCCGCTGCGCGAACGCGACAACGACGTGCTGATCCTTGCCGGGCATTTCCTCGAGCTCAACCGCGCGCGCCTGGGGTTGCGCAGCATGCGCCTGTCGCCGGCCGCCGAGCGCGCGTTGCTGGGCTACGCCTGGCCGGGCAACGTTCGCGAACTGGAGCATGTGATCAGCCGTGCGGCGCTGCGCCTGCTCAGCCGGGGTGCCTCGCGCGGCGAGATTCTCACCCTCGAGCCCGAACTGCTGGACCTGGACAGCCGCGCCGCAGGCGTCGAGTCGGCCAGCGTGGTGGAGGCGCCGGCGGCGGCCGACGAGATACTGCCGCTGCGCCAGACGGTGGACGCCAGCCAGCGCCAGGCGATCGTCCGTGCGCTGGAGGCCAGCAACGAGAACTGGGCGCAGGCGGCGCGGTTGCTGGATGTCGACCCGAGCAACCTGCACAAGCTGGCGCGGCGGCTGAAGCTCAAGTAGCGCCTGTCGGCCCGTTGAAGACGCAGTTGGCGGGCGATGGTCTAACCTCAGGTCATCGCTCGAGGAACGCCCAATGGCTCTGGACAACAACCAATTCAACGCCCTGCTCAACGAAGCGCAAGCCTTCGCCGAGCGGGCCGCCAGCGAAAACAACCCACTGCACTACCGCGACGCCTTTCTCGCCAGCCTCAAGGCCATGCGCCTGCTGGGCGAGGAATCCGGCGCCTGGCGCCAGATGGTCGCCCGCGCCACCGAGGAATTCGAGGGGGACGAAGGGATCTGAAGCGGGCGCGCGGGCCATCGCGGCTGGCCGGCAGGCGCGCTGCACTGCTGCCTTTCGTCGCAGCTGCCGCGGCCGTTCAATCTTGACCCTCATCAATGCTGGCCACAGGTCAGCTGCCTAGACTGCCGGCTGTTTTTTCCGTTCAGCCGAACGACCGCCGCGCTGCCTCTGCGCGGCGCGCATGTACCCGAATGTCTAGGAGTTGCCATGCACCTGGTCTGCCCGGCAGGAAGCCTGCCCGCGCTCAAGGCTGCCGTCCAGCAGGGCGCCGACGCCATCTATGTCGGTTTTCGCGACGACACCAATGCCCGCCATTTCGCCGGCCTCAACCTCGATGAGAAGCAGCTCGACAAGGGCTTGCAGCTGATCCGCGAGAAGGGCCGCCAGCTGTACATCGCGGTCAATACCTATGCCCAGCCGCAGGGCTGGGACCGCTGGCGTCGCGCCGTGGACCAGGCGGCCGACCTGGGCGTCGACGCGCTGATCGCCGCCGATCCCGGCGTGCTCGGCTACGCCAGCAAGCGTCATCCCAAGCTCAAGCTGCACCTCTCGGTGCAGGGCTCGGCGACCAATGCCGCGGCCCTCGGCTTCTACCAGGAGCGCTACGGCATCAGCCGCGCGGTATTGCCGCGGGTGCTGTCGCTCAAGCAGGTCAAGCAGGTCGCGGCGAGCAGCCCGGTGCCGATCGAGGTGTTCGCCTTCGGCAGCCTGTGCATCATGGCCGAGGGCCGTTGCCACCTGTCGTCCTATCTCACCGGCGAGTCGCCGAACCTCTGTGGCGTCTGCTCGCCGGCCAAGGCGGTACGCTGGAGCGAGGAGCCGGAAGGGCTGACCTCGCGGCTGAACAACGTGCTGATCGACCGCTACGCCGAGGGCGAGTCGGCCGGTTACCCGACGCTGTGCAAGGGCCGCTTCATGGTCAACGGCCAGCGCTTCCACGCGCTGGAAGAACCCACCAGCCTGAACACCCTGGACCTGATTCCGGAACTGGCCGTCATCGGCGTCACCGCGATGAAGATCGAAGGGCGCCAGCGCAGCCCGGCCTATGTCGAGCAGGTCACCCGGGTCTGGCGCGCGGCGCTGGATGCCTACCTCAACGCACCGCAACGCTACGTGGTGCAACCCGCCTGGCGCGACGTACTGGACGGCCTGTCCGAGGGCTCGCAAACCACCCTGGGTGCTTACCACCGGGCCTGGCAATGAACGAGGAGCCAAGCATGAAACTCTCTCTCGGCCCGGTGCTGTTCTACTGGGACCGCCAGCAGACGCTGGATTTCTACGCGAACATGGCGGAACAGCCGCTGGACGTGATCTACATGGGCGAGACGGTGTGCTCCAAGCGTCGGGCGATGATGCTCGATGACTGGCTGGGCCTGGCCCGCGACCTGGCCGAGGCCTCCTCGGCGCAGCTGGTGCTGTCCGGCCTGACGCTGGTCGAGGCGGCGTCCGAGCTGTCCAGCCTGCGCCGCCTGTGCGACAACGGCGAGCTGCTGGTGGAGGCCAACGACATGGGCGCGGTGCAGCTGCTGGCCGAGCGCAAGCTGCCCTTCGTCGGCGGCCCGGCGCTGAACCTCTACAACGGCCATGCCCTGGCCGAACTGGTGGCCGCCGGGATGATGCGCTGGGTACCGCCGGTGGAAGCCTCCGGTGCGCTGATCAAGAGCGCCCGTGCGCAACTGCACGGGCTGGGCGTCGAGCTGCCGGAAATCGAGATCTTCGCCTACGGCCACCTGCCGCTGGCCTACTCGGCACGCTGCTTCACCGCGCGCGCCGAGAACCGGCCCAAGGACGACTGCCAGTTCTGCTGCCAGAACTACCCCGAGGGCATTCCGCTGCTCAGCCAGGAAGGCGAGGCGCTGTTCACCATCAACGGCATCCAGACCATGTCCGCGTCGGTCAGCAACCTGCTCGCCGACTACCAGGGGCTGGTCGACAGCGGCGCCGACCTGCTGCGCCTGAGCCCGCGCGCCGCCGGCATGGAAGAGGTGATCGGCGCCTTCGACGCGGTGCGCAAGGGCGCGCTGCCGCCGCTGGCGGTGGACGGCTGCAATGGTTATTGGCATGGCCAGCCGGGCATGCTGCGCGCCGAGGAGGCCGGTCTATGCTGAACCCACGTGCCATCTGGTGAATCTCGGCGGGCGGCTGCTGCCGCTGGCGGCGAAGACGCCGTTCCTGCTGCAGCGCCTGGCGCTGGAGCGCAGCCTCAACCAGGTGTTCGCCGAGGCACTGGCCGACGGTGCCTTCGACGTGCTCGACGGCCACTGGATGCGGCTGGAGGTCGCCGACCTCGGCCTGGCCTGGTGCCTGACCTGCGAGCGCGAGAAGCTGCGCGTCGCCGCCCAGGCACCGGTGCAGGTGACCATCCGCGGCAACTGGCGCGAGTTTCTGTTGCTGGCCAGCCGCCAGGAGGATCCGGATACGCTGTTCTTCCGGCGCCGCCTGGTCATCGAGGGCGACACCGAACTGGGGCTGGCGATCAAGAACCTGATCGACAGCCTCGATCCCGATACCCTGCCGGCCTGGCTGTGGAAGCTGTTGCAGGCGCCGGCGAAGAGGTCGCCCGGGCAGGCAAGGCGCAGGCTGCCGGGGCCTAGCGGTCACGCGCCGCCTGTGGCGGCGGCCCGCTCAGCAGACGCGCAGCTGGCGCGGGCGCATGCGATCGCTGGCGATGATGCCCTTCAGGTCCTCGAACAAGGCGTCGGTCTCCGCCTCGCTGCAGTCTTCGCGGTAGCGTTTGCGCAGGCCGTAGCTGCTGAGGGTGATATGCACGTCGGGGGTGACGTTGTGCTGGGCCAGGCAGGCGCGTGCGCAGTGCAGCGGGCAGCCGTCGATGGCGAGGATCGGGCGTCCGGAGTTGGCCTTGTTGACCAGCGCGGCGACGCGCCCGCCGACGCCGGCGATGCAGGACATCTCCGCCAGCCCCGCGCGGTCCAGGCGCACCGCCAGGGTATTGGCGAGCTGGGCGACGTTGGAACAGCCCGAGCAGGAGTAAACCAGGGGGGTGGGCATGGGCTTGCTCATGGTGTTTTTCCTGACGGCTTCGTGACGGCCGTCATTGTCGCGCCCGTGCCGACGGCTGCCTTTGACAGCAATCAAGAACGCTGGGGCAATCCGCCGCAGGCTATTCGTCGTAGGTCGCGAGCTTGCTGTTGTCGAGGATCTCGATGCGCCGGCGCTGCACGGAAATGGTTCCGGCATCGATCAGCCGGTGCAGGATGCGTGAGAAGGTCTCCGGCTGGATGCCCAGCTTCGAGGCGATCAGCCGCTTGGGCACGTCGAGCGTGATCACCCCGCTGTCGTCGTGCTGCGACTGGGCGAGAAAGCGCACCACACGGTGGCTGGCGTTGGCCAGGGTGAGGGTGTCGATCTCGGTCATGCGCTGATGCAGGCGAATGCTCAGGGTCGCGAGGATATCCAGGCAGATGTCCGGCTGCTGTTCGAGCATGCGCCGGTAGTGCGGCCCATTCAGCTCGCCACCAGGCTCGCCTTGAGCGCGGTGGCGCTGACCGGATAGCAGGGCGTGCCCTTGAACAGCAGGGCCTCGGCGAACGATTCGCCGGCGCGCATGACTTCCACCAGCTTCTCCTGGCCGTCGCAGACCACCCGGTGCAGCTTGATCTGGCCGCTGAAGAGGAAATAGAAGCGGTCCGCCTTGTCGCCCTGGTGAAACAGCGAGGCGCCCGTGGGCAGGCGTTTGAGGTTGGCCGTGGCGCACACCTCCTGCATCGCGGCTTCCGGCAGGCGGCTGAACAGGTGATGGCGGCGCAGCTCGGCAACAAGGGACTTTTCGGTGAGCATGATTCCTCCCGGAAGAGCGACCGGGTCTTTGAGGCTGCATCCTAGGAGGCGGCGCCCGGATACTTCCTTGATCGCAGACAAGTCCGCCCGCTGTCGCTGGACGCGGGAGGCTTTCATCGTTTGCCGGAGCAAGCTTGACGGTGGTCAATTCGATATTCGCTCCGGCCGCCTAAAGTCACACCATATTGTGTTTTTCTGATTTGTTCGTAACTACATATGGTGATGGAGGCAGGAATGGCCTGGCAGGCTGAAACGGTGGGGCCGGTGTCGCTGCGCAAGCGCGACGGGCGTCTGGTGGGGTTCGAGCTGGACAAGATCGGGCGTGCCATCGCGGCGGCCGGCGCCGCCACCGGCGAGTTCGCATCCCCGGTGGCGCAGGCGCTGGCCGACGGTGTTCGGCAGCAACTGGCGGCGCAGGCGACCGTCGAGGTCGAGCAGGTGCAGGATCGCGTCGAGCACGCGCTGATGGAGGCCGGCTACTTCGACACCGCGCGCGCCTACATCGTCTACCGCGAGCGCCACGGCCGGCTGCGCCGCGATCGCAAGGCCATCGTCGATGTCGCCGCCTCGATGAACGAGTACCTCAGCCGCGAAGACTGGCGCGTGCGCGCC
Organism: Pseudomonas sp. BAY1663; assembly: GCF_000582595.1. Taxonomy (NCBI): domain Bacteria; kingdom Pseudomonadati; phylum Pseudomonadota; class Gammaproteobacteria; order Pseudomonadales; family Pseudomonadaceae; genus Pseudomonas; species Pseudomonas sp. BAY1663. The sequence goes on along the minus strand of NZ_AZSV01000014.1, from coordinate 64,667 downwards.
AACGCCAACCAGGGCTATTCGCTCGGCGGGCTGATCCTCAACGTTTCCGGCAAGGTCACCGCCAACTACTGGCTGGACGAGGTCTACAGCCCGGAGATCGGCGCCGCCCATCGCGAGGGCGACCTGCACATCCACGACCTGGACATGCTCGCCGGCTACTGCGCCGGCTGGTCGCTGCGCACGCTGCTCAACGAGGGCTTCAACGGCATTCCCGGGCGGGTCGAGGCGGGGCCGCCGAAGCATTTGTCCAGCGCCCTCGGGCAGATGGTCAACTTCCTCGGCACGCTGCAGAACGAGTGGGCCGGCGCGCAGGCGTTCAGCTCCTTCGATACCTATCTCGCGCCCTTCGTGCGCAAGGACCGCCTCGGCTACGACGAAGTGCGCCAGGCCATCCAGGAGTTCATCTACAACCTCAACGTGCCGTCGCGCTGGGGTACGCAGACGCCCTTCACCAACCTGACCTTCGACTGGGTCTGCCCGCAGGACCTGCGCGAGCAGATTCCCTATATCGGCGGCGAGGAGATGCCCTTCGCCTACGGCGAGCTGCAGGCCGAGATGGAGCTGATCAACCGCGCCTACATCGAGGTGATGCAGGCCGGCGACGGCCTCGGCCGGGTGTTCACCTTCCCGATCCCGACCTACAACATCACCCACGATTTCCCCTGGGACAGCGAGAACGCCGGGCGGCTGTTCGAGATGACCGCGCGCTACGGCCTGCCGTACTTCCAGAACTTCCTCAATTCGGACATGCAGCCCAACCAAGTGCGCTCCATGTGCTGCCGCCTGCAGCTGGACGTGCGCGAACTGCTCAAGCGCGGCGGCGGGCTGTTCGGCTCGGCCGAGCAGACCGGCTCGCTCGGCGTGGTGACCATCAACTGCGCGCGCCTGGGTTACCTGCACGCCGGCGACAAGGCGGCGTTGCTGGAGCACCTGGATGCGCTGCTGGACATGGCGCGGCAGAGCCTGGAGGTCAAGCGCAAGGTCATCCAGCACCACATGGATGCCGGGCTCTATCCGTACACCAAGCGTTACCTCGGTACCCTGCGCAACCACTTCTCCACCATCGGCGTGAACGGCCTGCACGAGATGCTGCGCAACTTCACCGATGACAGCGAGGGGCTGCACACCGCGGCCGGCCGCGCGCTGGCCATCGAGCTGCTCGATCACGTGCGGGCGCGGCTGGTGCAGTTCCAGGAGGACACCGGGCATCTGTACAACCTCGAGGCGACGCCGGCCGAAGGCACCACCTACCGCTTCGCCAAGGAGGACAAGAAGCGCTTCCCCGACATCCTCCAGGCCGGTACGGCCGAGGCGCCGTACTACACCAACTCCTCGCAGCTGCCGGTGGGCTTCACCGACGATCCGTTCGAGGCGTTGGCGCTGCAGGACGAACTGCAGTGCAAGTACACCGGCGGCACCGTGCTGCACCTGTACATGGCCGAGCGGATTTCCTCGGCCGAGGCCTGCAAGAAGCTGGTGCGCAATGCCCTGTCGCGCTTCCGCCTGCCGTACCTGACGGTGACGCCGACCTTCTCGATCTGCCCGGTGCACGGCTACCTGGCCGGCGAGCACGAGTTCTGCCCGAAATGCGACGAGGTGCTGCTGCAAAAACAGCAGGATTGCTGCGCCTGATCACTTGTAGGAGCCCGCTTGCGAGCGATGCTTTCTGCAACTGCCAACGCTCGCCGCAAGCGGGCTCCTACGACTCTTCTCTTTCACCCAAGCAATGGAGCGACACCATGAGCCAAGCGACCCAACTGCCCGAAAACCAACGCCAGCGCTGCGAAGTCTGGACCCGCGTGATGGGCTATCACCGCCCGGTCGCCGCCTTCAATCCGGGCAAGCAGTCCGAGCATCGCGAGCGGCTGCATTTCACCGAAGCGGCGGCGCGGTGACCGCAGCACTGCGCGTCGGGGGGCTGGTCCCCCTGACCACCCTGGATTTTCCCGATCATCTGGCCTGCGTGCTGTTCTGCCAGGGCTGCGGCTGGCGCTGCCGCTACTGTCACAACCCGCAGCTGATTCCCGCCTGTGGCGGCGAGGAAAAGCCCTGGGCGGAGATTCTCGCCTTCCTCGAGCAGCGCGTCGGCCTGCTCGAGGCGGTGGTATTCAGCGGCGGCGAGCCGACCCTGCAGAGCGCGCTGCCGGAGGCCATCGCCCAGGTGCGGGCGCTGGGCTACAAGGTCGGGCTGCACAGCGCCGGGATCAAGCCGAAGCTGTTCGCCCAGGTGCTGCCGCTGGTGGACTGGGTCGGTTTCGACGTCAAGGCACTGCCCGAACAGAGCACGGCGATCACCGGTGTCGAGGGCAGCGGCAAGGCCAACTGGAAGAGCCTCGAACACCTGCTGGCCAGTGGCGTCGAGCATGAGTGCCGAACCACCGTGCACTGGCAGCTGTTCGATGCGAACACGCTTTGGGACATGGCCCAGCGCTTGCGTCGGCTGGGTGTCGAGCGCTTCGCCGTGCAGTGCGTGCGCACCGCGCGGATGCTCGACGACAGCCTCGCCGACAGCCGCGCGCCGTACGATCAGCAACGCCTGTGGGAGCGCCTGGACAGGTTGTTTCCGTCGTTCGTGGTCCGTGGCTAAGTGGTGTAGGTTGGGGCGAGGTGCGACTTGCTCGTTGGGCTTCGCTGCGCTCAACCCAACCTACCTGCTGGCCTGAAGCAGGGTGGGGCTCAGCTCCAGCCCCAGAACTGCAGCCACCAGCCATAGCCCACCAGCGCGCAGCCGGCGCCGACGCAGGCGAATGCCAGCAGGCGGCGCAGGCCGTTGGCGCCGTGGCGGCCGATGACGTTCCAGGCCAGGTACAGGCTCCAGGCCACGGCGCCGATCAGCAGCGCCGCGCGTGCCGGCTGCGCCCAGGCCAGCAGGAAGCCTTCGTAGCGCAGCAGTTTCACCGTGGTGGCGGACAGGCCGAGGAACAGCCCGGCGCCGCCGAGTGGCGTCAGGGCCAGGGCCAGGTGCTGGAAGACGTTGTCGCCCCGGCGCATCAAGCGCACCGCGCCGCGCAGCAGCAGCCACAGCGCGCCGCCGACCAGCAGCGAGCTGCCGAAGATGTAGGCCAGGATCACCGCGCCGTCGAGCCAGGTGAAGGCGTCGTTGGCCTGCGGATAATGGGTCAGCAGCCACCAGGGCGCGTTGGCCTCCAGCGGCCAGAAGATGTCGCGTTCCACCAGCCATTCCGCCGCCGCCTGCTTGAGGGCGATGAACCAGGGGCTGACCGTCCACTGGAAGGCGCCCATGGCCAGGCCGATCATGCCGAACAGCAGCAGCGTGCTGTCCCAGTGATCGCCCTTGTGCTGGCCGCCGACGATGAGGATTTCCGTGTTGGGCGAACGCGCGCTCAACTGCACGGCGCCGCGCTGACCGCTGCAACGGCCGCAGGCATGGCAATCGGCGTTGCCCTGCATGCGGCGGATGTCGATCAAGGGCGCACAGTTGGGCGTCGGCAGATGCGGTTCGCGGTTCTCCAGCCAGCGTTGTTCGTCGACCTTGTAGTGCACCGGCGCCAGCCGGGCGAGCAGGGCGAACACGCCGCTGACCGGGCACAGGTGGCGACACCAGACGCGCTTGCCGCGGCCGTAGAGAAAGCCCACCAGCATCGCCGCGACGGTGGAGCCGCCGAGGATCAGCAGCGCCGCCTGGGCGTAGTCGTAGACGCTGATCAGCTGGCCATAGACGGTGGTGAGAATGAAGGCGATGGTCGGCCAGCCGCTCCAGCGGATCCAGCGCGGCGTGCGCTTGTTAAGCCCGCGCCAGCTGATCCACTCGCTGAGCGAGCCCTCCGGGCAGAGCACGCCGCACCACAGGCGGCCGAAGAAGATCATCGACAGCAGCACGAACGGCCACCACAGGCCCCAGAAGATGAACTGCGCCAGCAGCGTGAGGTTGTCGAGCATGCCTGCCTGGGCCGGCGGCAAGTCGAGGAAGGCGGGGATCACCAGCAGGGTCAGGTAGAAGCCGACCACCAGCCACTGCAGCGTGCGAATGGCCTTCGCATGCTGGCGCAGCAGATCGCCGAGTCGCGCCAGCCACGGCGCCTGGGTGATCACACCGGCCTCGCGGCCAGCTGTGCCTGTGGCCTCGGAGTGAGCCAGAACCATGCCGAGAGCCAGTACAGGCCCAGGATCAGCGCGGCCGCCAGCGAAGGCATGGCGCGATAGCCGGTGAGGCCGGCGAGCGTGCCGCCCAGCGCACTGCCGTCATCCAGCAGGGCGGAGGTATCCCAGAGCGGATCGCCGAAGACGGTATAGAGCAGTTCCGGCACGTCCATGCCCATCAGTTGGCCGCTGAAGCGGTCGAGCGCGGCCATCAGCAGGGCCCCGCCGAGCAGCAGCAACATCACTTCGCTGACCTGGAAGAAACGCCGCCAGCTGAAGTAGCGGCTGCCGGCCTGCAACACGGCGTAGCTGAGCAGGGCGAGAGCGAAGCCCAGCACGCCGCCGATGACGAACCCGGCGAGGTCCTGGCCCTGCTGCTGGTTGCCGATACCGTAGAGAAACACCACCGTCTCGCTGCCTTCGCGGCCGACCGCGAGCATGGCGAGCAGCAGCAGGCCGATGCCGCTGCCCTGGCCGAGCTTTTCCGCCGCGCTGTTCTGCAGGCTGCTCTTCAGGGTACGGCCGTGACGGTGCATCCAGCCGACCATGTGCAGGATCAGCACGCTGGCGGCCAGCAGCATCGCGCACTGGAACCATTCGCCCGCGCTGCCGGCGAGCCAATCCCCGGCCTGCAGGATGCCCCAGCCCAACGCGCTGGCCAGGCCCAGACCGGCGGCTACGCCCGCCCAGAGCATGCGCAGCGCGCCGGCCGCGCCCGGTTGCTGGCGCAGCCAGGCATGCAGGATGCCGATGACCAGCAGGGCCTCGATGCTTTCACGCCAGACGATGAACATGGATTGGCCCATGGGTGTGCTCCTCGCTACTTGCTTACTACTTGGCGATGATCTCGCCTTCGGGAAGATCCATATGGAATTCGTCGAAGAACGGGTAGCGGCCCGGTTTCAGCGGATGGATCACGACGAAGGAGGTCACGCCCGGCGACAGCACCTTCTCGATGCGCAGCGGCGTGCTCTCGAATTCGGTCGGTCCGCTGCCGGCGTTGTGCACGATGATCTTGAAGCGCTGGCGGGCCGGTACCTCCAGGGTCGCCGGTTCGAAATGGCCATCGCGGATGGTCAGCTCATACGTCGGCAGGGCGGCCTGGACCGGGCCGGCGAGCCCGGCCAGCAGCGGCAGGACGCCGAGCAGCGTGCGCCCGGCGCGGCGCATCAGTAGCCACCCTTCTTGCCGATGCGGCATAGGTGAATTCGTAGTGCAGCTCGCAGCCTTCGAACCAGGGCGCGACGCCGGTCTCCTTGTCGGTGTGGCGGCCGAACATGTTATGCCCCGAGCCCGGCGGCAGGATCTTGTAGGTCAGCTGGTACTTGCCGGGGCCGAGCAGCTTGACGTTGTCGCCGTAGTGCGGCCCGTCGTTGGCCACCATCGGGTGGAAGTCGCCCTCGACCACTTGCTCCGAACCGCTTTTGCGCAGCTCGTAGCGGATGCTCAGGTAGGGGACGAAGCTGCCTTCCTGCCAACCGTTGCGGTTGTCCTCGGTGGCGCTGATGTCCGCCTCCAGGTGCACGTCGGATTCCGCCGCGGCACGCATCATGCCCGGTGGGTCCATTTCGACCGGCTGCAAGTACACTGCGCCGATTTCCATGCCGCCACACTGCTGTGGCTCGCCGATGGGATATTCCTTCGCCTGGGCGAGCGGGGTGAGGAGCAACGAGGTGATGGCCAGGGTGGCGGGAATGCGCATTGGAGCCTCCGGAAACGGGAAATGACGGAGCGAGGGTCGCACTTGCGGCTCCGAATGATAATGATTCGCGTCAATTTATGAAGAAATATTTTGTTACGGCCGCTCCGCAATGCGCGGTGTTTGCCAGCAGAACGCCACAATGGCGGGCGTTGCACGCCAAGGTGCGGCGTGTCGTCACAGGCGCGCCGCGGGCGGGGCGTACGGCGCTTCGGCGAACCTGCGGGCGCCAGTTCCTCTAAGATATTGCACCTTTCGCATCCGGGGACTCCATGCAACCGCCCGTTCCGCTCGACGCCCGCACCGCCCGAATCCTGCCGTGGCTGGTGGCCATCGCCTTCTTCATGCAGACCCTGGACGGCACCATCCTCAACACCGCGCTGCCGGCGATGGCGCGCGACCTGGCCGAGGACCCGCTGCGCATGCAGGGCGTGGTCATCGCTACATGCTCACCGTCGCGCTGTTGATCCCGGCGTCCGGCTGGATCGCCGACCGTTTCGGCAGCCGGCGCATTTTCGTCGTCGCCATCGTGCTGTTTTCCCTGGGCTCGCTGTTCTGCGCGCTGTCGACCAGCTTCAACCAGCTGGTGACTTCCCGCGTCCTGCAAGCCCTTGGCGGCGCGCTGATGCTGCCGGTGGGGCGGCTGGTGGTGCTGCGCGCCTTCCCGCGCAGCGAGTTCGTGCGGATCATGGCGTTCATCGCGCTGCCGGGGCTGGTCGGTCCGCTGCTGGGGCCGACCCTCGGCGGCTGGCTGGTGGAGTACGCATCCTGGCACTGGATCTTCCTGATCAACCTGCCGGTGGGCGTGGTCGGTTGCCTTGCCGCGTTGCGCTTCATGCCGGACCTCAAGGGCGCCGAGCGGGTGCGTTTCGATAGCCTGGGGTTCCTGCTGTTCGGTGCGGCGATGGTGCTCATCACCATCGCCCTGGAGGGGCTCGGCGAGTTGCACATGCCGCATGCGCGGGTCACGTTGCTGCTGTTCGGCGGCGTGGCCTGCATGACCGCCTACTGGTTGCGCGCCGGGCGCATCGATGCCCCGCTGTTCAGCCCCGCGCTGTTTCGTACGCGCAGCTTCGCCGTGGGCATCTTCGGCAACCTGTTCGCCCGTCTGGGCGGCGGGGCGCTGCCGTTCCTGCTGCCGCTGCTGTTGCAGGTGGCGCTGGGCTATTCGCCGGCGCAGGCGGGCATGAGCATGATCCCGCTGGCACTGGGCGCCATGGCGGTGAAGTCGCTGGCCAAGCCGATCATCGATCGCCTCGGCTACCGTCGGCTGCTGATCGGCAACACGCTATTGCTCGGCTGCCTCATCGCCAGCCTGGCGACCATCAGCGGGCAGACGCCGACCTGGTTCCTGCTGCTGCACCTGGGCCTGATCGGCATGGTCAACTCCATGCAGTTCACCGCGATGAATACCGTGACCCTGGTCGGCCTCAGCAATGCCGACGCCAGTAGCGGCAACAGCCTGCTCTCGGTGGTGGTGCAACTGTCGATGAGCCTCGGCGTGGCCACCGCCGGTGCGCTGCTCGGGGGCTTCACGGTGAGCGGGGCGCAAGGCGACGAGGTGCTCCGGGCGTTCCAGCTGACCTTCCTCAGCGTCGGCGCCATGGCCATGCTGGCGGCGGCGCTGTTCCTGCAGTTGGACAGCCGTGACCCCAGTCATTCCGAGGAAAGGCGCCCGGTCGACGTCGCCGAGTGAGCCGGCTGCCGCTGCTCGGCGTCGCGCCGGTGCTGGCGGGGTGACGCCGATGGGCAAGGAAATGCCGGCTGTTGGGGAGTCGATCCGGTCCGATGCCAGTCGAAACAAGACGAGCATGCCTGCTAAGCGGAAACAGCGAGAGCGCGATGAGCCGAACGCGTGGACTTCTCCTAGGATTGCTGGGCGGCGTGGCGGTGCTGGCCGTGGCGCTGGTCGTGTTGCTGGCCACCTTCGACTGGAACCTGCTCCGGCCCACCCTCAACGAACGGGTGTCCGATATCCTCGGCCGGCCGTTCGCCATCCAGGGCGAGCTGGACCTGCGCTGGCAGCGCGATCGCGAACGGCCGGGCTGGCGCGCCTGGCTGCCGCAGCCGACCCTGACCGCCGAGGACATCACCCTGGGCAATGCCGAATGGGGCCAGGCGCCTTATTTCATTCACCTGGATAGCGTCGCGGCGGAGCTGCGTCCGCTGGCGCTGCTGGGCAAGCGCGTGAGCATCCCGGCCATCACCTTGGGCGGGCCGTCGGCGCATCTCGAGCGGCTCGCCGACGGCCGCGCCAACTGGACCTTCGAGAAGCTGGCCGCCAGCGACGAGGCGGCGGACGAGAAGCCTTCGGCCTGGGTGCTGGACATCGGCACCATCGGCTTCGACCAGGGCAGCGTCAGCCTCGACGACCCGCTCGCGCGCGCCCAGTTGCAACTGAACGTCACCCCGCTGGGCGAGCCGGTGCCCTACAGCCAGATTCTCGGCGCGGCCCAGGGCGAAGGGAGCGGGGAGGGGCAGGTGCAGGGCGCGGTGACCCAGGACTACGCCTTCGCCTGGAACGCCAAGGGCCGCTACGCTGGCCAGCCGCTGGCCGGCGAGGGCCGTGTGGGTGGCCTGCTGGCCTTGCAGGATGCGACATTGCCCTTCCCGCTGCAGGTCGACCTGCGCGCCGGCAAGACCCGGGTGACGGTGGAGGGCACCCTGACCGACCCGCGCAACCTGGGCGCGCTGGACCTGCGCTTGCGCCTGTCCGGCGACAGCTGGGCAACCTCTACCCGCTGATCGGCGTGACCCTGCCCGACACTGGCGCCTATGCCACCGACGGCCGCCTGCGTGCCGACCTGCAGGACCCGGACGGCGCCGCGTTCCACTACCAGGACTTCAACGGCCGTATCGGCGGCAGCGACATTCGCGGCGATCTCAGCTACGTCGCCGGCGAGCCGCGCCCCAAGCTGAGCGGCGAGCTGACCTCCAACCAGTTGCGTTTCGCCGACCTGGCGCCGCTGATCGGCGCCGATTCCGAGCAATCGCGCCAGGCGCGCGGCGCCACCGGCAAGCAGCCGGCGGCCAAGGCGCTGCCGGTGGAAGCGTTCCGCACCGACCGCTGGCGCGACATGGACGCCGACGTGCGCTTCGTCGGCAAGCGCATCGTCCACGACGAAGCCCTGCCATCCGGGACCTGAACGCCCATGTGCTGCTCGACGACGGCGTATTGCGCCTGCAGCCGCTGAGCTTCGGCCTGGCCGGCGGCCGCCTGGAAACCGATGTGCGCCTGGACGGGCAGCGCACGCCGCTGGCCGGCCGGGTGCGGCTGGAGGCCCGCTCGCTCAAGCTGCGCCAGCTGTTCCCCACCGTCGAGACCATGCAGAAAAGCCTCGGCGAGCTGAATGGCACGGCTGCCCTGCAGGGCACCGGCAACTCCGTCGCCGCCTTGCTCGGCAGCGCCAACGGCGAGCTGCGCCTGCTGATGAACGATGGCACCGTGAGCCGCGGGCTGATGGAGCTGGCCGGGCTCAACGTCGGCAATTACCTGGTCGGCCGGTTGTTCGGCGACGAGGAGGTGCGGATCAATTGCGCGGTGGTCGACCTGGGCATGAAGGACGGCCTGGCCGCGCCCCGGCTGTTCGTGCTGGACACCGAGAACGCGGTGATCAACGTCACCGGCCAGGTCGACTTCAAGAGCGAAAACATCGACCTGGACGTGGTGCCGCGTTCCAAGGGCATCCGCATCATCTCGCTGCGCTCGCCGCTCTACGTTCGCGGCACCCTGAAGAATCCGCGCCCGGGTGTCCATGCCGGCCCGCTGGCGTTGCGCAGTGTGGGCCTGATCGTGCTGGGCAGCACCGTCGGTCCGGTGGCCGGCCTGCTCGCCCTGGTCGCGCCCAGCGGTGGCCAGGCGGACCAGTGCGGGCCGTTGCTGGAGCAGGTGAGAAAGCTGCCGGCCCGCTGAGCGCCCGCTACGCCCGCCCTTCGCCCGGATGGTTGAACGCAGGAAGTGTCGCACCACGGGCCGGTCCTCGCCCTGGTGAAAGCGCAGCACATCGGCCTGGATGTCGGCGTCCGCCTTGGATACCCGGTTGTGCTGGCGCAGATGCTCGGCCCAGGACTCGACCTGGAACCATTCGAGCATCAGCGTCGGGTCGGCCGTATCCTCGCTGATGCCCCAGGCGTAGGCGCCATCGCGGCGGCGTTCGGCCGACAGCCGGGCCAGCGCCTTGAGAAACTCGGCGCGATCTTGCGGAGCCACACGGTACTCGATCTGGATCAGCACCGGGCCCCGGTCATGCTCGACCGCGCCGCGGTCAGCGGCTCGGGCCAGTGCCGGGAGGGCATCAGGTCGGCCTCGCCCCTGGGCAGCTTGAGACGATGGGCGACCAGCCCCGCCACGACCAGCCCGCCGGCGCCGGCCAGCAGCGTGAAGGGGACGCCGATCAGCTCGGCCACCGCGCCCCAGCTCAGGCTGCCGGCGGTCATGGCGCCGTTGAACACAGTGAGGTACACCGCCAGCGAACGCCCGCGCACCCAGTTCGGCAGGATGGACTGTGCCACGCCGTTGAGCGTGGTCAGCGCGCTGATCCAGGCCGCGCCCAGCAACAGCAGGGCCGCCACCGCCGCCCACTTTGGCGGCGCGAAGGCGAGAAAGGCCATGACCGCCGCCGTCACCAGCGCCGCCAGCAGCAGCAGGCCGTCGGCACTCAGCCGTTCGCGTAGCTTCGGCATGACGATGGCGCCGACGATCGCGCCCAGGCCGACGGCACCGAGCAGGATGCCGTAGAAGCCGGCGCCACCGCCGAGCAGGCCGCGCGCCACCAGCGGCAGCAGCGCCCAGACCGAACTGGCCAGGGCGAAGAAGACGAAGGCGCGCACCAGCACGACATGCAGCTCGCGGCTGGCGCGGGCATAACGCAGCCCGGCACGGAAGGCGCCGGGGAAACGCTCGGCCAGCACATCCTGTTCCGCTTTCGGGCGCCGCCACCACAGCAGTGCGGCGATGACGAAGACGTAGCTGATGACGTCGACGCCATAGGTGAACGCCGCCCCCAGGCTGGCCAGGATCAGGCCGCCCATCGCCGGGCCGATGGCGCGGGCGATGTTGATGCCCAGCGAATTGAGTGCCACTGCGCTCTTGAGGTCCTTCTTCTCCACCAGCTCCGGGACGATGGCCTGCCAGGTCGGCCCCATCAACGCCGCGCCGATGCCGCCGAGGAAGGTCAGGGTCACCAGCGAGGCGATCGACTGCAGCCCGGCGAACGACAGCAGCATCAGGCAGACGCTGACGCTGGCCAGCAGGAGCTGGATGGCGATCAGCAGTCGGCGCCGGTCGAGGATATCGGACAGCACGCCGGCGGGAATCGCCAGCAGGAAGATCGGCAACGTCGCGGCGGCCTGTACCAGCGCGACGGCCGCCGGCGATGGCGACAGGTCGGTCATGATCCAGGCGCTGGCGACGTCGCGGATGAAGCTGCCGGTGTTGCCGATGATCGTCGCCACCCACAGGACGCTGAACAGCGTCTGCCGCAGCGGAGCGAAACTGCCGGCAGACGTGGACGCTGGTGCTGTCATGGATGCTGCACTCCTGATTGGTCATGCATCGAATAGTGGTTGCTCACCTGGAACCGCCGCCCGGCAGGAGCCTGCATGCGGCGGTCGCCGTGGCCCTGCCGGCACGCAGGTGCCGCGAAAACCGCACCTTGAGTATTGCCGCTCAGCTTGCGGCGTCCACCAGCACCAGCTCGGCATCCTCGCTGGCGCTGATACGGATGAGTTCCTCGCCGTGGATCGCGGCACCGTCGCGCGCCTGCAGCGCCACGCCGTTGACCGCGACCGTGCCCTTGGCCGGCACCAGGTAGCCATGACGGCTGGCGTCGGCGAAGCGGTACTCGAGCGTTTCCCCGGCCTTCAGCGTCGCGCCCAGCACCCGTGCGTCGGTGCGGATCGGCAGTGCGTCCTCGTCGCCGGCCACCCCGCTGGCCAGGGCCACGAACTGGCCGGAGCGATCGCCCTTGGGAAACGGCTTGGTGCCCAGGCCGGCGGCTCGCCGCTGCGGTCGGGAAAGATCCAGATCTGGAAGATCCGCGTGATGCCGGGCTCGAGGTTGTACTCGGAATGGCGAATGCCGGTGCCGGCACTCATCACCTGCACGTCGCCGGCCACGGTGCGGCCCTTGTTGCCGAGGTTGTCCTCATGGGTGATGGCGCCTTCGCGAACGTAGGTGATGATCTCCATGTCCGCGTGCGGGTGCGGCGGGAAGCCGCTGCCGGGCTGGATGGTGTCGTCGTTCCAGACCCGCAGCGCGCCCCAGTGCACGCGCTGCGGATCACGGTAACCGGCGAAGGAAAAGTGGTGCTTGGCATCGAGCCAGCCGTGGTTGGCTCCACCGAGGCTGTCGAAGGGGCGACGTTCGATCATGCTGTTCTCCAGGTCGAGTTCGTTTCGATGGAGTCACTATAGGCAGCGAAATGAATGCTGAGAATGGAATTGATGGAAAACCATTCTTTCCAATTTGTTGTCGCGTATGGCGGGTTTCATGCTGATCGTGGAGAATCCTATGGAATCCATGTGATCGGATCATTTCCAGGACTGCCATGAAAAAACTGCCGGATCTCGAAGCCTGGGCGATCTTCGCCACGGTCTCGGAAACGGGCTCCTTCGCCCGCGCCGCCGCCGAACTCGGCCTGTCGCAGGCCACCGTTTCCAAAGCCATCACGCGCCTGGAAGGGCGCATGAAAACCATGCTGTTCCATCGCACCTCGCGCCGCATGTCGCTGACCGAGAGCGGCCATGCCGCGCTGGAGCGCGCCGCGCGCATCCTCGCCGAGGGCGAGGCGGTCGAGGCCGAAGTGACCGAGCAGTCGACCAGCCTGCGCGGGCCCATCCGGATCGCCGCGCCGATGTCGTTCGGCGTCTCGCACCTGGGACCGGTGCTGCCGGAATTCATGGCGCGCCATCCCGACGTGGTACTCGATGCCCATTTCAGCGACGAACTGGTCGACCTGGTCGCCCAGGGCTTCGACCTGGCCCTGCGTATCTCGACCCTGGCCGATTCCAGCCTGCTGGCCCGCCGCCTGTGCACCGTGCGCATTCTGCTGGTTGGCGCGCCGGCCTATTTCGAGCGCCACGGGCGCCCCAGCCATCCACGCGAGCTGACCGGGCATCGCACACTGCAATACAGCTATTCACGCGGCGGCAGCAGCTGGCGCTTCCGCCATAAACGGCATGGCGAATTCGCCCAGGCAATTTCCGCATCGCTGCTGGCCAACAACGCCGAGGCCCTGGCGCCGGCCTTGCGGGCGGGGCTGGGCCTGGCGCTGCAGCCGGAATTCCTGGCCTGGAAGGACCTGCAGTCGGGCGCGCTGGAGACAGCGATGGACGACTGGCAGGTGGAGCCGATCGCCCTGCACATCGTGACTCCTCCGGGCCGCAGCCGCCCGGCCCGCGTGCAGGCGCTGATCGACTATCTGGCCGAACGCTTCGCCGCCGCGCCGTGGGCGCAGGTCGGTTAGGGGTTGGGGGCGGTTGCCGGCTGGAATGCAATTGAGGTGGCGCGGGGATAGCGCTTCACAGGCCATTTCCCACTCAGGGAAGACAAGCCCCTGGGATGACACCGCGAGTTTTCCTTCGCTTGTCTCGTCTGCAGACGCGGGTAAGTGGCCCGCGCCGAATCGGGAAATCCACTCGCCCGTCGATGACGGGTGTATGAAAACAGCATGGCAATAATGGAAAGAATGTAATTCGATTAATCGTATTCCGGAGGGGGAGAGCGCGGCATAAGCTGAGGCCATCGTAATCAGACGCCAACAGGAGGACGTCATGATCGAACGTCGCCCCTTCGACAGCCTCGGTGGAGCCAACCATGGTTGGCTCGATGCCAAACACCACTTTTCCTTCGCCGATTACCACGATGAGGCGCGCGTGCACTGGGGTGCGCTGCGGGTCTGGAACGACGACACCATCCAGCCCGGCAGCGGCTTCCCGCCGCACCCGCACGCGGACATGGAGATCATCACCTACGTCCGCGAAGGCGCCATCACCCACCAGGACAATCTCGGCAACAAGGGCCGCACCCTCGCCGGCGATGTGCAGGTAATGAGCGCGGGCACCGGCATTCGTCACTCCGAATACAACCTCGAACCCGGCATCACGCGGATCTTCCAGATCTGGATCTTTCCCGACCGCAGCGGCGAGCCGCCGGCCTGGGGCACCAAGCCCTTTCCCAAGGGCGATCGCTCCGGCCAGTTCGTCGCCCTGGCCAGCGGGGTGGCCGGCGACGAGGACGCACTGCCGATCCGCACCGACGCACGACTGCTCGGGGCCACGCTGAAGGCGGGGGCGACGGCCGAATACCGTTTCGCTGATGCCGAACGCTACGGCTATCTGGTCCCGGCCAGCGGCAAGGTCGAGGTCAACGGTGTGCGCCTCGATGCCCGCGATGGCGCGGCCATCAGTGGTGAGGAGGTGATCCTCGTCACTGCCCTCGAAGATGCCGAACTCGTGCTGGTGGACGCCGCCGGCTGAGTTTCCGCCTGGCGCAGGGGGAGCTGGCGGCGCCCCTTGCGTCACGCATTACCCGCCGCCTCTTGCGTTCCATGACTCCCAATCCGCTCCCATCAAAGGAGAAGCATCATGTCCAATAAATACCTCGAAGTGCTGACCCCGCAGAACAGCCAGCTCATCTTCATCGACCAGCAGCCGCAGATGGCCTTCGGCGTGCAGTCGATCGACCGCCAGGTGCTGAAGAACAACGTCGTCGGCCTGGCCAAGGCGGCGAAGGTGTTCGACATCCCCACCACCATCACCACGGTCGAGACCGAAAGCTTCTCCGGCCATACCTATCCCGAGCTGCTGGCCGTGTTCCCCGGCCACAAACTCCTCGAGCGCAGCTCGATGAACTCCTGGGACGACCAGAACGTGCGCGATGCGCTGGCCGTCGGCGCCGCCCAGGGCCGCAAGAAGATCATCGTCTCCGGCCTGTGGACCGAAGTCTGCAACCTCGGCTTCGCCCTGTCGTGCCTGCACGACACCGACTACGAGATCTACATGGTCGCCGACGCCTCCGGCGGCACCTCGGCCGACGCGCACAAGTACGCCATGGACCGCATGGTCCAGGCCGGCGTGGTGCCGGTGACCTGGCAGCAGGTGCTGCTGGAATGGCAACGCGACTGGGCGCGCCGCGACACCTACGACGCGGTGATGGACATCGTGCGCGAGCATTCCGGCGCCTACGGCATGGGTGTCGACTATGCCTACACCATGGTGCACAAGGCGCCCGAGCGCGTGCAGCACGGCGAGACCGTCGGCCCGAACCCGGCCCAGTAAGGCAGGCACAGGCACCGGGCACTGCCGCGAGCGCGGCAGCCGCCCGGCGTACTCCGCGCTCTGATCCGAGGTGAGCCATGAAGCTCTATGTTCTGTCCCTGGGCGCCGGTCTGCTCGTCGGCATCATCTACAGTCTATTGAGTGTCCGTTCTCCCGCGCCCCCGCTGGTGGCCCTGGTCGGCCTGCTTGGCATCCTGCTCGGTGAGCAGGTCATCCCGGTCGGCAAGCAGTTGTTGAATGGCAGCGCCTTCAGTGCCGCCTGCGACAAGGCCCGGGCAACCGACCACGTACTCGGTCAGTTGCCCGGCCGGAGCGCCGCAGGCAAGGCATCCGATGAGGACCGCGCATGAGCAAACCCCGTCCCCCTCGAGACTGCGGCGCAGTGGCGGGCTCGAGGGGGGGCGGGTGAAGGCAGTCGATTAATCAACTGGAGCCAAAACCCATGACATCCCGGCGAAAAGTTCTCGGTGCCGCGACGACGCTGGCGTCCGCGCTGGCGCTGAACAGCGTCCTGGGCCGCGGCGCGGTCGCTGAAGCATTCAGAAAAGGAGCGTCTTCCATGTCCGATTCCGTACCTGACGTCATCTTCCACAACGGCCGGATCACCACGCTGGATCGCAGCAACCCTGTCGCCAGCGCCGTTGCCATCAAGGACGGTCGCTTCCTGGCCATCGGCGGCGACGCGGAAATCCTCCCGCTGGCCGGCAGCGCCACGCGCGTCGTCGACCTCAGGCGCCGCAGCGTGCTGCCCGGCCTGTTCGACAACCACACCCACGTGGTCCGCGGCGGCCTGAACTACAACCTCGAATTGCGCTGGGACGGCGTACGCTCGCTGGCCGACGCGCTGGATATGCTCAAGCGCCAGGTCGCCGTCACGCCCGCGCCGCAATGGGTGCGCGTGGTCGGTGGTTTCACCGAGCACCAGTTCGTCGAGAAACGCCTGCCGACCATCGCCGAAATCAATGCCATCGCGCCCGACACCCCGGTGTTCCTGCTGCACCTGTACGACCGCGCGCTGCTCAATGGCGCGGCCCTGCGCGCGGTGGGCTATACCAAGGACACCCCGGAACCGCCGGGCGGCCAGATCACCCGCGACGCCAACGGCAACCCCACCGGCCTGCTGCTGGCCAAGCCCAACGCGATGATCCTCTATTCCACCCTGGCCAAGGGGCCGAAGCTGCCGTTCGACTACCAGGTCAACTCCACCCGCCACTTCATGCGCGAGTTGAACCGCCTGGGCGTGACCGGGGTGATCGACGCCGGTGGCGGTTTCCAGAACTACCCCGAGGACTACGAAGTCATCCAGAAGCTGGCCGATGAAGGCCAGATCACCGTGCGCCTGGCCTACAACCTGTTCACCCAGAAGCCCAAGGAAGAAAAGGAGGACTTCCTCAAGTGGACCTCCAGCGTGAAGTACAAGCAGGGCGACGACTACTTCCGCCACAACGGCGCCGGCGAGATGCTGGTGTACTCGGCGGCCGACTTCGAGGACTTCCGCGTCGAGCGGCCGGACATGCCGCCGCAGATGGAAGGCGAACTCGAGGAAGTGGTGCGCATCCTCGCGCAGAACAAGTGGCCGTGGCGCCTGCACGCCACCTATGACGAGACCATCACCCGCGCGCTGGACGTGTTCGAGAAGGTCAACCAGGACATTCCCCTGCAGGGCATCAACTGGTTCTTCGACCACGCCGAGACCATCTCGGAGAAGTCCATCGACCGCATCGCCGCGCTTGGCGGTGGCATCGCCGTGCAGCACCGCATGGCCTACCAGGGCGAATACTTCGTCGAGCGCTACGGCGCCCGCGCCGCCGAGGCGACGCCGCCGGTCAAGCGCATGCTGGAAAAGGGCGTGAAGGTCTCGGCCGGCACCGACGCCACCCGCGTGGCGTCCTACAACCCCTGGGTGTCGCTGTCGTGGATGATCACCGGCAAGACCGTCGGCGGCCTCGGCCTGTATCCGCGGGCCAACCTGCTCGACCGGGAAGAAGCGCTGCGCATGTGGACCGAGAACGTCGCCTGGTTCTCCAACGAGGAAGGCAAGCGCGGGCGTATCGAAGTGGGCCAGTTCGCCGACCTGATCGTGCCGAGCAAGGACTACTTCACGGTGCCCGAGGACGAGATCTCCTTCCTCACCTCGGACCTGACCGTGGTCGGCGGGCGCGTGGTCTATGGCGCCGGCGACTTCGGGCCGCTGGACGACAACCCGCTGCCACCGGCCATGCCCGACTGGTCGCCGACGCGCACCTTCAGGGGCTACGGCGCCTGGGGCGAGCCGGATGGCGCAGGGCGGAACTCGCTGGCGCCGGTACGCGCCCATGCTGCGGCCTCGTGCGGTTGCGCCAGTTCCTGCGGCCTGCATGGCCATGACCATGCCAGTGCCTGGGGCTCCAATGTGCCGGTATCGGACGCCAGGAGCTTCTTCGGCGCCCTGGGCTGTTCCTGCTGGGCCGTGTGAGGCACTCGCCCAACCGTTTGCCGGCGATCGGCGTTGTGCTGGAGCGATCGCCCGCAAGCGGGTTCCTACGAAGCGGTTCCGAAGCCCCATCCGGGCGGGCATAGGGGAGGGCGCTGGCCCGATTCCTGAGTCCGCCGGGCGGCCTTCAGGGCCAATGCCGGACCAATGAATACAGAACGATCTGCTGTGGTCGCCGCGACCACGGCATGGGTAACTTTTTTCGCAACCAACTGGAGTAACGCATCATGGAAAACCGTAATCACCCGCTCATTGCCGTCATTGGCCGTGTACTCATCGCGACATTGTTCCTGGTCAGTGGCTTCGGGAAACTGGCTGCGCCAGCCGGCACCATCGGCTATATCGCATCGGCCGGCCTGCCAGTGCCCACGCTGGGCTACGCAATTGCCTTGTTCGTCGAGATCGTGCTGCCGATCATGCTCGTGCTGGGCTACAAGACGCGCCTGACGGCAGCCATCCTGGCCGTGTTCTCGGTCGTGACGGCGCTGGTCTTCCACTTGCAGCTCAGCGACCAGAACCAGTCGATCCACTTCCTCAAGAACATCGTCGTCGCGGGTGGCCTGCTGCAGATCGTGGCCTTCGGCGGTGGTTTGCTGAGCCTGGACAGCCGGCGCAAGCGCAGCGCGCGCTGAACCTCGCGACCGTGCTCCTCATCGCATCGGCCTCGGGCGATGCTCATTGCTGCTAAGCGCTCGGTTTCGAGCCGTTGGAAGTTGTGAATCGATGAAACAGATATCTCTTGCCGTCCATGCCGCTGCCGCATGAGGTTCAGCTCGCCGATTGGTATAAATTTCACTCAGTTCTACTACCAGCAGCGGTTCTGACCGATGGCTTTCACCGAGGCGCTTCAATCATTGCTGGCCGAGCACGGGCTGGCCCTGCTGTTCTTCAACATCCTGTTGGAGCAGGCAGGATTGCCGATCCCCGCCTATCCGTCCCTGGTCGTGGCCGGGACGCTGGCGCAAGGCGGCAATGGGGCCTCGGTGGCCACTGTGTTCGGGCTTGCCATCCTGGCCTGCCTGATCGCCGACACGGTCTGGTTCTGGCTCGGGCGCCGGCATGGCACCTGGCTGATGCGCGGCATCTGCCGGGTCTCGCTGTCGCCGGACAGCTGCATCCGCAAGAGCACCCACCTTTATCGCCAGCTGGGGCCGCGGCTGTTGCTGATCGCCAAGTTCCTGCCCGGGGCGGGGGCCATGACCACGCTGATGGCGGGCACCTCCGGCACTCCGCTGGTGACCTTCCTGCTCTATGACGCCTCCGGTTCCGCCATCTGGGTCGCTTCGGCGCTGATGATGGGCATCGTTTTCGAGAACGCCGTGTGGGCCATCCTGGCGCTGTTCACCCGCTATGTGCTGCCGGGCACGCTTGTCGTGCTCGCCCTGTTCGCGGCCTTCCTGGCCTGGAAATGGGCGCATCGGGCACGCCTGATCCGGCGCAGCCACAAGGTGCCGCGGCTGCAGGTCGGCGACCTGCAGGCCCTGCAGTCCCAGGGGCTGCCGCATGTCCTGGTGGATGTACGCAGCGACCTCGGCGATGGCGAGGTGCGTATCCCCGGCGCCATTCACATGAGCCTCGACGCCAAGGCGCATGAACTGAACACGCTGCCTGCCGATGCCCTGGTGGTGGTCTATTGCGACTGCCCCAGCGAGGTGTCGGCGGCCTACCTGGCCGAACGCATCCGGGCGACGGGCCGTCCCCGTGTCTTCGCGCTGCAGGGCGGCATCCGTGCCTGGAGCGAGGCGCTGGCCAACCCGCCCGAATGAATGCTGCCACATGCCAGGACAAGGCCCTGGCATTTCACCCTCCCACAATCGGAGACACGCCATGCTGCTCAACGACTGGAGTCAAGTCTTCTCCCAAAACGAGAAGGCCGGAGCCGGGCTCGCCAGGAACAACCCGCAGATGAGGGAAGCCGGGCATGGATGCGGCGCCCCCGCTGCGATGTCGACGCTACCCGCGCACTGAAACGTCAACCGACCCTGGTGAAAGTGGAAAGCGTGCTATTCGATTCCCCCTGTTCTCGCATCCGCTTTGCACTCTTATGATCGTCGCCACAGAGCCTCTTGGCAGGGCCCGGCACCCCGTGGTGCCGCTGGCTTTGAGTTTCATCTTGACCGAACCCTTCGATAGGAAAACATCTGCATGAGTAATGCCTACATCAATGCCATCAAGAGTCGCCGCAGCCAGTACGCGCTGGGCAAGGATCTGCCGCTGCCGCAGGAAGAAGTCACCCTGCTGATCCAGGAGGCGATCAGGCTGTCGCCGTCCTCGTTCAACTCGCAAAGCTCGCGCGCGGTGATCCTGTACGGCTCCCAGAGCGACCTGTTCTGGGGCTTCGTGAAGGAAGAACTGCGCAAGATCGTGCCGGGCGATGCCTTCGCCACGACGGAAGCCAAGATCGACAGCTTCGCTGCCGGTGCCGGCACCGTCCTGTTCTACGAAGACCAGGACGTCATCGCCGGCCTGCAGAAGCAGTTCGCGACCTACGCCGACAATTTCCCGGTCTGGTCCGAGCAGGCCAGCGGCATCGCCCAGTTCTCCGTGTGGACCGCGCTGGCCAACGCCGGCGTCGGCGCCAGCCTCCAGCACTACAACCCGCTGCCCGATGCGGCCGTCGCCGCCGAATGGAACCTGCCGACCAGCTGGAAGCTGCGCGCCCAGATGCCTTTCGGTGCCAACAAGGGCGGCTTCGGCGAAAAGGCCTTCATCGACGACGAACAGCGGTTCCGCGTGTTCGCCTAAAAAGGCCGGGCGCCGCCGCTGCGCCACACTGCCCGGCACGACAAGACCCGCCATCACTGGCGGGTCTTGCGTATGTGGGGGACGGGTGGCTCAGAGCAGCAAGCTGCCAATCAGCGCCAGCAGGAAGGCGATACCGCCGAGAAGGGTCTCCATCACCGTCCAGGTCTTGAGGGTGGTTTTCTCGTCCATCTGCAGGAAGCGACTGACCAGCCAGAAACCGGAGTCGTTGACATGCGACAGCACGGTCGCACCACCGGCGATGGCGACGACGATGAAGCACAGGTCGTATTGGCTCAGGCCCGGCGTGGCGGCCACGGTCGGTGCCATCAGCGCGGCGGCAGTGGTCAGCGCCACGGTGGCCGAACCCTGCGCCACACGCAGGGCGGCGGAGATCAGGAAGGCCGCCACGATCACCGGCAGCCCGGTATCGGCCAGCAGTGACGACAGCGCATCGCCAATGCCGCTGGCACGCAGCACGCTGCCGAACATACCGCCGGCACCGGTCACCAGCACGATCGAACAGATCGGCCCGAGCGCACCCTCGCAGACCTTTTCCAGATGCCTGGGGGTGTAGCGCCCGCTGAATACCAGCAACGCGAAGAAGGTGGTGATCAGCAATGCCACGGGCGTCTTGCCGACCATGCGCAGCAGCTGCACCCAGCTATCGCCGGCCTCGACATGCCCCATGACCGTCAGCGTGTTGAGCCCGGTATCGAGGAAGATCAGCAGCAACGGCAGCAACAGGACGGCCAGTACCAGGGGGAAGCCGGGGGGCGTCACCGAGCTGTCGCGCTCGGTGTCGGTCAGAAAGGTCGCCGGCAGCTTTAGGTCGAAGCGCTTGCCGGCCCACTGGCCGAACAGGTAACTGCCGAGGTACCAGGTTGGCAGCGCGATGAGCGCCCCGATGATGACCAACAGGCCGATGTTCGCGCCGAGCAGATCGGCGGCGGCGACCGGGCCGGGATGCGGCGGCACCAGCGCATGCATCGCCGCGAAGGCGCCGGCGACCGGCAAGGCATACAGCAGGGTCGAGCCGCCGAAGCGCTTGGCCACGCTGAAGATGATCGGCAGCATCACCACCAGGCCGGCATCGAAGAAGATCGGGAAACCGAAGAGTAGCGCAGCAACCCCGAGCGCCAGCGGTGCGCGCTTCTCGCCGAAGGTGCCGATCAGCGTGTCGGCCAGCACCTGGGCGCCGCCCGTCACTTCGAGCAGACGCCCGATCATCGCCCCGAGGCCCACCAGCAGGGCGACCGCAGCCAGGGTATTGCCAAAGCCGCTCAGCAGCGTGGGAACGACCTGATCGAAGGGGATGTGCGTCGCCAGCGCGGTGACGATGCTGACCAGGACCAGCGCAAGAAAGGCATGCACCCTGAAGCGCATGATCAGCAGAAGCAGCAATGCGACGGCAGCGGTGGCGGTGAGCAGCAATACCGTGGCGTCGGGTGTGGAAGCCAGTGGGTTCATGGTCTACCTCATTATTCTTGTCGTAGAGGAATGGCAAGTGAACGAGTTGCGGTCAGGCCTGCCTCGCGAGGGCATCCATCGACTTCCACCAGCTTTCGGCCTGACGGCTGAGCTGGTCGACGGGCTGGGTGGCATCGAGCACCAGGGTCAGAGGCTCGACGGTTGGCGGCTCCAGGGCGGCGAACTGACTGTCGATCAGGCTGGCCGGCATGAAGTGATCGGGGCGGTTGGCGACTCGTTCACCCGCCGTTTCGCGGGTCAGCTCCAGGTAGACGAAGCCCAGGCCGGGGACCGCCTGGCGTAGCTGCCTGCGGTAGGCATGCCGCAACGCAGAGCACGTCAGCACCGCGCGCCCACCGTTGCGGGTCGCCTTGCACAGCTCTTCGCCGAGACGAGCCAGCCAGCCGGCACGATCATCGTCATCGAGGGGGATGCCCGAACTCATCTTGGCAATGTTGGCAGCGGGGTGAAATTGGTCACCTTCGATGAACGCGGCGCCGGTACGGGTCGCGATGGCATGACCGACGCTGCTCTTTCCACAGCCGGCGACACCCATGATCACCAGTGCATTGATGCTTGGTTGCATAGGTACGGTACCTCGTAAAAATAGCGCTATCTCAATGAGGTGGAGCGAGAGGGCGCTAAAGTACATTGTAGTTTTTGTCGTAACGGCAGCGAAAATGCCATCAACATGCCGCTATTGCTGGTTATGCTTGACGCTTTAGCGTTGCCACGCTGGAAAGACAGCGCTATCCTAGGTGGCATATTTCGTCTTGGCAAGAGCGGCAGGCCGGGAGGTCATGCGGGGTATCCGCCTTGGGGCGCGCCGAAGTCTTCTCTCGTGGCGCCCCGGCTGATTGCTTCGCAGGGCTCGCGATCCATGCGCCGAGTGCAGCAGAATAAAAACTATAGAACATGCGATATGTCCCCGATGAGCACTTCCAAAACAGGTAGAAGCACCCGCACGACCGGCCGGCCGACCCTCAATGAAGTCGCCCGCCACGCCGGCGTCAGCCCGATCACCGCGTCTCGCGCCCTGCGCGGCATCCCCAGCGTCGCCGAGGAGCTGGCACACAAGGTTCGCGAGGCCGCCAGCAAGCTGGGCTATGTGGTCAACCCGGCAGCCCGCGCGCTCGCCTCCTCGCACAGCCAGACCATTGCCGTGATCGTGCCGTCGCTGACCAACCAGTTGTTCGTCGAGACCCTGGAGGCCATCCACGATGTCATGCGCCCGCGCGGCCTCGAGGTGCTGATCGGCAACTCGCACTACTCGCGCGATGAAGAAGAAGACCTGATCCGCAATTACCTGGCATACCAGCCCCGCGGCATCCTGCTGACCGGCTTCGAGCGTACCGAGAGCGCCCGCCGCCTGCTCGATTCCAGCGGTATTCCCTGCGTCTACATGATGGACATCGATCCGGGCGCTGGCCTGCATTGCGTGGGTTTCTCCCAGGTACAGGCTGGCGCCAGCGCCGCCGAACACCTGGTCGCCAGAGGCCGCCGCCGCCTGGCCTTCGTCGGCGCCCAGCTGGATCAGCGCACCCTGCTGCGTGGTGAGGGCTTTCGCCGCGCCCTGCAGCGGGCCGGGCTCTACGACCCCGCTTTGGAAGTGCTGACGCCCCGGCGTTCGACCGTCGGCCTGGGCTGCGAGCTGTTCGCCCGCCTGGTCGCCGAGCATCCGGACCTGGACGGCATCTTCTTCGGCAACGACGACCTTGCCCAGGGCGCCCTGCTCGAAGCCCTGCGCCTGGGCATCCGCATTCCCGAGCAGATTTCGGTGCTCGGCTTCAACGACCTGCCCGCCTCGGCATTTTGCGTGCCGCGGCTCAGCAGCATCCGCACACCGCGTGAAGCGATTGGTCGCCGCGCCGCCGAGATGCTGCTTGCCTGATGGGCGGCCAGACGCTCCCTGAACAGGTACAGGATCTGGGCTTTGAGCTGATGCTGCGCGAGAGCACTTGAGCCTGACGCCATCGTGCGACGCGCGCGGCGGCACCCCAGCCACCGGCAGGAGCGGCGCAGTGCCGCTCCTGCCCATACGAACACCCGATTTGGAGTCCGCCCATGCATCCACGCATCCTTGAGGTGACCGAGCGCCTGATCGAGCGCAGCCGTGCCACCCGCACAGGCTACCTCGCCATGATCGATGCCGCGGCTAGCGACGGCCCGCAGCGCGGCAAGCTGCAATGCGCCAACTTCGCCCATGGCGTGGCCTCCTGCGGCGGTAGCGATAAGCAGCGCCTGCGCCTGATGGACTCGGCCAATGTGGCCATCGTCACCGCCTACAACGACATGCTGTCGGCGCACCAGCCTACGTCGATTACCCCGAGCGGATCAAGCGCGTGCTGCACGAGATCGGCTCGGTCGGCCAGGTGGCGGGCGGCGTGCCCGCCATGTGCGATGGCGTGACCCAGGGTGAGCCGGGAATGGAGCTGTCCCTCGCCAGTCGCGAAGTGATAGCGCTGTCTACCGCGGTCGCCCTGTCGCACAACATGTTCGACGCGGCGCTGTACCTGGGCATCTGCGACAAGATCGTCCCCGGCCTGCTGATCGGCGCCCTGCGCTTCGGCCACCTGCCGGCGCTGTTCATGCCCAGTGGGCCGATGACCTCCGGCCTGCCCAACAAGGACAAGGCCGATGTACGTCAGCGCTTCGCCGATGGCCGGGCCAGTCGCGAAGAACTGCTCGAAGCCGAAATGAAGGCCTACCACGACCCCGGCACCTGCACCTTCTACGGCACTGCCAACACCAACCAGATGCTCATGGAAGTGATGGGGCTGCACCTGCCCGGCGCATCCTTCGTCAATCCGGAGGCCCCGCTGCGCCAGTGGCTGACCGACGAGGCCGCGCGCCAGGTGGTGCGCCTGACCCGCCAGGGCGGCAGCTTCACGCCGCTCGGCCGCCTGCTCGACGAGCGTGTGCTGGTCAACGCCGTGGTCGCCCTGCATGCCACCGGCGGCTCCACCAACCACACCCTGCACCTGCCGGCCATCGCCCAGGCCGCCGGCATCCAGCTGACCTGGCAGGACATGGCCGACCTCTCCGAAGTGGTGCCGACCCTGACCCGCGTCTATCCCAACGGCAAGGCCGACATCAACCATTTCCAGGCCGCCGGCGGCGTGGCCTTGCTGGTGCGCGAGCTGCTCGACGCCGGCCTGCTGCACGAGGACGTGGCGACGGTCGTGGGCCACGGCCTGCGCCGCTACGCCCAGGAGCCGTTCATCGACGGCGACCGGCTGGTCTGGCGCGACGGCCCGGCACGGAGCCTCGACGAAAACGTCCTGCGTCCGGTGGCGCGGCCCTTCTCGGCCGAAGGTGGCCTGCGGGTGATGCGCGGCAACCTCGGCCAGGGCGTGATGAAGATCTCTGCCGTGGCGCCCGAACACCAGGTGGTGGAGGCGCCGGTGCGGGTCTTCCATGACCAGCAGCAGTTGGTCGATGCCTTCAAGGCCGGCGAACTGGAGCGCGACCTGGTCGCGGTGATGCTGTTCCAGGGGCCACGCAGCAACGGCATGCCCGAGCTGCACAAGATGACCCCTTACCTCGGCGTGCTGCAGGATCGCGGCTTCAAGGTCGCACTGGTCACCGACGGGCGCATGTCCGGCGCCTCCGGCAAGGTGCCCGCGGCCATCCATGTCTACCCCGAGGCCATCGATGGCGGCCCCTTGGCGCGCCTGCGCGACGGCGACATCGTGCGGGTCGATGGCCGCAGCGGCGAGCTGCAGGTGAACGTCGACGCCGCCGAGCTGGCCGCGCGCCAGCCTGTGCAGCCCCTGGCCACTGAGAGCGCGGGCTGTGGCCGCGAGCTGTTCGCTTCATGCGCGGCTCCTTCAGTTCGGCCGAACTCGGTGCCAGCGTCTTTACCCAGGCCCTGGCGGCGCTGAAATAGAACCACTGCAATCGTGACGACCCGCTCGGGCCATCACGATTGCATCGCAAAAAGACAGCGCTATCTTTGGCGCGTCGCTGCAATGCCGAGGCGGGTCGCCCCAGTGGCCGGTCTCCGCCTTTCCCAACCCCCAGTCAGGGGCCACGGCCCCCGAGGATAGAACCGATGAACGACCCGCAACGCCACGAGGCGACCTCCGCACCACTGCCGGACATGGCCAGCAAGATCGCGCGCATCGACAGCCTGTGCGCGGCGGCACGTATCCTTCCGGTGATCAGGATCGAGCGCGAAGCGGACATCCTGCCGCTGGCCGATGCCCTCGCCGCCGGTGGCCTGCGCACCCTGGAAGTCACCCTGCGCTCGGACCTCGGCCTGCAGGCCATCGCCGAGTTGCGCAAGGCGCGACCGGAACTGTGCGTGGGCGCCGGCACGGTGCTCGATGAAAGCATGCTGGCCGATGCGGTGGCCGCCGGCGCCGAGTTCATCGTCACGCCGGGCTGTACCCAGGCCCTGCTCGAAGCCGGCATCGCATGCCCGGTACCGCTGCTGCCCGGCGTCAGCAGCGCCTCGGAAATCATGCTCGGCTACGCTCTGGGCTACCGCCGTTTCAAGCTGTTCCCCGCTGAACTGGCCGGTGGTATCGCCGCGCTCAAGGCGTTCCGCGGCCCATTCGGCACCGTGCGTTTCTGCCCCACCGGCGGTCTCAACCCGGGCAACCTGCGGAACTACATGCAGCAGCCCAACGTGATGTGCGTCGGCGGGTCGTGGATGCTGGAGGATGCCTGGGTGCGCAGCGGTGACTGGCAGCGCATCACCCAGGCCGGTTCCGAGGCCTTGCAACTGCTGGCGTGAGCCAGTCGGACCCGGCGCCGCTGGCGGCGCCCCTATTCGCAGTGACCGAAAGGACCGGAACCATGAGCTCAGAGAACGCATTGAACAATCTCTTTCCCAGTGCAGCCCGGATTCCCGAGCAGTACCGGCTGGACATTCCGATCGAACAGCGCGAGTACCTGCTCGATGGCCAACTGCAGCGCTGGGATGGCCCGCTGGCCAGTGTGCGCAGCCCGATCTGCCTGACCCACGGCGATGGCCACACCGAGCAGGTGATCCTCGGCAGTGCTCCGCTGATGGACGCCGAAGCCGCCCTGGCGGCGCTGGATGCCGCCGTGCGGGCCTATGACAACGGTCAGGGCGCCTGGCCGACCCTGCGCGTGGCCGAGCGTATCCGCCATGTGGAAAGCTTCCTGCAGCGCATGCGCCAGCAGCGCGACACCGTGGTACGCCTGCTGATGTGGGAAATCGGCAAGAGCCTCAAGGATGCCGAGAAGGAATTCGACCGCACCTGCGACTACATCGTCGACACCATCGACGAGCTGAAAGCGCTCGACCGCCGCTCCAGCCGCTTCGAGCTGGAACAGGGCACCCTTGGCCAGATCCGTCGCGCGCCGCTGGGCGTGGCGTTGTGCATGGGCCCCTACAACTACCCGCTCAACGAGACCTTCACCACCCTGATCCCGGCGCTGATCATGGGCAACACGGTGGTGTTCAAGCCGGCCAAGTTCGGCGTGCTGTTGATCCGTCCGCTGCTCGAAGCCTTTCGCGACAGCTTCCCGCCCGGCGTCATCAACGTCATCTACGGCAAGGGCCGCGATACCGTCAGCGCGCTGATGGCCAGCGGCAAGGTGGACGTGTTCGCCTTCATCGGCACCAACAAGGGTGCCAGCGATCTGAAGAAGCTCCACCCGCGCCCGCACCGCCTGCGCGCGGTGCTCGGCCTGGATGCGAAGAACCCCGGCATCGTGCTGCCCCAGGTGGACCTGGACAACGCCGTGGAAGAGGCCGTGACCGGCACTCTGTCGTTCAACGGCCAGCGCTGCACCGCACTGAAGATTCTGTTCGTCCACCGCGATGTTCTGCAGCCGTTCCTCGATCGCTTCAGCGCCCGGCTGGCGGCACTCAAGCCCGGCATGCCATGGGAAGAGGGCGTGGCCCTGACTCCGTTGCCGGAGCCGGGCAAGGTGGACTACCTCAACGGCCTGCTGCAGGACGCCTTGGCAAAAGGCGCACAGGTGATCAATCCGGGCGGTGGCGGCCAGCGCGAAACCTTCTTCTACCCGGCGCTACTCAGCCCGGTCAGCGCGGACATGCGGCTGTACCATGAAGAGCAATTCGGCCCGCTGATTCCGGTGGTGCCGTATGACGACCTCGCTGAAGTGATCGACTACGTCCTGCGCTCGGACTACGGCCAGCAACTCAGCCTGTTCGGCAACGACCCGCAGCAGATCGGCCGGTTGATCGACGCCTTCGCCAACCAGGTCGGCCGCATCAACGTCAATACCCAGTGCCAGCGTGGCCCGGACCGCTACCCGTTCAACGGGCGCAAGAACTCGGCCGAAGGCACCCTGTCGGTGCACGATGCGCTGCGCGTGTTCTCCATCCGCACCCTGGTCGCCACGCGGGATCGGGAAGACAACAAGGCGCTGTTCAGCGAGATTATCCAGGGCCGCCATTCGAGTTTCCTGACCACCGACTACATCTTCTGATGCCAGTACCGATGCCCCTTATGGGGGTGTGTCGGACTGCTCATTGAGCACGACGGAGGTTCCCTGTTGCCGCCTGCAATATGGGCCCGTAGTCGTTGCGCACGCTCATGCGCGAAGCTCTACCGGGATCGAATCGAAACGCATAACGAGTTTCATCCTGGGCGCCTGCCGATGCTCTATGTGGATGTAACTACTCGATGTCTCACCTGCCAAAAACGACAGGCTCAGACAGCACAAAGCCCCGAAGTACGGGGCTCTGCGTCTTTGATGGTGGAGCCGGGGGAGGGGATTTGAACCCCAATTTTTGCTCCGCTTCACCCTGCAAAGTCCTACATCATGAGCCATTTCACTGCGAATCGCTGGCTTTGTACCGCGTTAGTCAGCAATGATTTCGACACATTTTCGACACTACAAAGGTGAAGTAGAAATGGGTATCCAATTACAGCTCGGCGGAGCTGAGCGCGCGCGCTCGTTCGGTGGAGCATGCGGCTAATAAATACGGATGACATTGGGGGAGGATGCAATGCAGGTTCCGCGTGAAGAAGCAAAGAGCGAGATTGCAGTTGCTCTCGTCAAGGGGGCGTTGCAGGCGATTCCTATTGCGGGAGGGTTGCTCGCCGAAGTGGTCAATCTCTTTGTCAATCCTGCCGAGAAGAGAAAGGAACGATGGCTGATGGAGGTTTCGTCCGCCATTGAGAATGTGCACAAGGAGGTTGGGCTAGTTCCCGACGTCCTTCAGAAAGACGAGCGCTTTATCTCGTTTCTCTACCAGGCTACCCAGATAGCTTTGAGAAACCATCGGGAAGAAAAGATTCGAGCACTGCGAGAAGCACTTGAGGCAACTGCTAAGGGTGACATGCCTGAAGAGGACACTGCCTTTCAATTCTTGAGGTACGTAGACGAGCTATCGGTAACGCACTTACGGGTGTTGGGTACATTGAACAAACATGACGGGCAATTTTCGCATGTCAAAACACTAGAGCAGGTGCTTAGCCAGCTTGAGCGTTATCTCGGTGGTAGCATCGAGCGAGCTCACTTTCGCTCTGTCATCAAAGATCTGGAGTCGAGGTCACTAATATTGGCAGTTGACGTAGAAGACCTCCCTGAGTTTTCGACAGGGCAAAATATTCTGGTCGGAGGAAGCTCGGCGGCCAAGCCGTTCGGTGTGACCTCTCTAGGCAGGAGCTTCTTAAAATTCATCGGAGAAGGTTGATAGACGGTACGCCGCCGAGCAATACGATGCGACCGACGTCCTTGCCTTCACTTCGGAGCGGCGTGGCGCCCAGTGAACTTGAGCGGCCTAGAAATCGTGACGAAGTGCAGGTCGTTTAGCTGCTTCTGTAAGTACCGTTGCTCAACCTAGCGACTTCTTCCAAAGCTCATTTAGCTCCCTGCGCTCGGGCATACCATCGCCTAGCTACTTTCCGTGTGATTGCTATCCCGCGTTGGGTTTGCTCAAGTTTCGGTTGGCCTCGTCGTAGACCGGGCTGGTCTGGCCGATCTCCGGGGCAATCTGTCCGCTTGCCAACCATAGGGCGTACTGAGGTAGATCTTCACCAGTACGTCTATCTCGTCTGCGCTTACGCGCACCGCGCCTTTGCTGACGTTCCGCCAGCGCTCGTAATCACCACCTTGTTCGCTTGCCCGTTTGGGGCCGATCAGCTTGAGCAACGCGCGTGCTCTATCGGATGCGCTGTGCATGCAGAAAAATTTCCTGAGTAGCTATTGCTCCATCATGCAAGATGGGTAACAATCGCTCCATGGGTAGTTGTTACTCATTAGTTGGTTGGTTATCAAAGCCGAACATAGTGGAGTAAAGCGGATGGATACGGAAGGTTTTGACCCGCAAAAGCTGCACGGCGCCCCGCCCCTGATGCCGTGGCCGAAGTTCGCCGAGTGGATCGGCATGGGCGACGAACCCATCGTGGTACGCACCTGGCTGGACCGTGGCTACTTGCCGTCGCAGAAAGTGGGCAAGCGCACCATGGTCAACGTGGCCCTGCTGCACCAGCAGCTTCTCGAACAGGAGTGGACCCTATGAGCGCCAAAAAGGACGACAGCCTCGACCTATGCAGCATCAAGACCTTTGCCGAAATGAGCGGCGTATCGGTAGAGGAGGCCATCAACTGGGCGGACTCCGGCGCCATCCCGAGCATGAAGCTGGCCGACTTCCGCATGGTCAATCTGGCGCGCCTGCGTGATGACCTGCTCAAGGGCAAGACGGAGTTTCAACCGGGGGATTACAGCCATGTCTAGCCAACGCATCGCACTCGACGCGCAAACCGCGATGGCCTATGTCGGCCAAACCGTTCTGGTGGAACTGCGCTGGGACGAAGAGCCCGAGTCCTTCTGGCAGTGCATGCACATCCTGGGCATTGTGCTGCCGATGGAAGGGGTCTGTGACCTGGCCTATTTCATGGGGTTGAACGTCTCCAGCCAGCTCGATCATCCGAACGAAGTCTACTTCTCCGATATCTGCACCATCAGGGTGATGCGGCACCGCGACCGGCATGGTTCCGGCAACGTACTGGGCCGTAT
Source organism: Pseudomonas sp. BAY1663 (assembly GCF_000582595.1). Taxonomy (NCBI): domain Bacteria; kingdom Pseudomonadati; phylum Pseudomonadota; class Gammaproteobacteria; order Pseudomonadales; family Pseudomonadaceae; genus Pseudomonas; species Pseudomonas sp. BAY1663. The sequence continues at coordinate 33,933 of NZ_AZSV01000014.1, read as the reverse complement.
CACCCTTCCTAAGCACGCAAGGTCAAGGGCCGCGCTCCCGGCTCGTCGGAACAGCTCCACCGTTCCGTCGAACGGAAGCACGGGCGCAGCGCACCCTTGACCCTGCACGATCATGACCAGCCTATCGCTGGGAGTGTAGGGTAGCTTTTCCACCCCACGCTCCCGAGCCCTCGGCGGCAAGAGCGGGATGACAAGGGCGGCGCCCTTGGTGTTCTTCCTGTCGCGCCGCGCCGATCTCCGACTTTCCCACCTGCCTCTCGGGCTGGCCTGCCTTGTGCTCTGCATCGCACTGACTGCCACTCCGCCGCCCGACCATCCCTACCTGATGACCTTCATCCAGGAACAAGCTTGCCTGAATGACCCGACCGTCGTTTTCACTGATCCGGTTACCAGAACCCAACTCCAGCAAGCGCGCACGGCTGCACAGCTCTACGCCGAGCGTGGCGAGCGCGTCGTCTGTGCTGCCGTGCGCGCGCCGCCCCGCTGACGTCCCTGTAGCACGTCAGATAAACCCAGATGAACTACCGCATTAGTCAGCATTAGGAAGTAAAACCAAATGGCCAAACCAAAAGATTTTCTCCGCCTGGACATGCTTGCCCGTGAAGATCGCAACGGGCGTCTGTTTGTCGATCCGGGCACGGCGGCATTCGTGGATCTGTCCAAGGTCCGTTTGCTGCGCTGCGGCGTCGATACGGTCCGCCAGCTGTACCGCGGGCTGATTCGTCCGGAAATCATGGCGCTGTTCGAGAAGCCGGGCGCGATGGTCGAGTTTGCCGGGGAGATCTGGCACGCCGGGCGAGTGGGCCGGGACTCGGGCTACCAGTACAAGCTGCAGAACGCCGACCTGGGCTTCGTGCTGCTGATTAAGAACTTCAACGCGAAGCTGGAGCAGATCGGGCCGCACCTGAAAATCGAGGTGTCACCGCACGCCATCGACGCGCTGTCGCCGGAGCGGCTCCAGGAACGCATGGATTACTACGCCGCCGCCGTGATGACCCACCGGGAGCGCAATCAGTGTGCCGTCCACCTCGCCCTGGATCTGCAAGGCTGGACGCCTCCGGCTGACCTGACGGCCCGCATGCACTGCCGCGCACGTGCCAATCGCGATATCTCGGGCATCAAGGAAATCGAGTGGACCATGGAGGCAGCCACCTACGGCAAGGGCCAGTCCTTCCTGTTTGGCTCTGCCGGTGGCGTACAGCTCGGGATCTACAACAAGACGCTGCAAGCCCGCGCCCATGACAAGCTCGACTACTGGGAAAGCGTCTGGCGTCGCCGGGATTCGTTCGATGCCAAAGATCCCGAGAACTACGATCCGACCCAGGGCGTGTGGCGCGTCGAGCTGCGTTATCACCACTCGATCATCCAACAGTTCGCCAGCGGCTCGACAGACGTGAAGACCGGCCAAGCCATCGACACGGACTCGTTCGCAGCCTTCTCGGCCCATCTGGAAGGCCTGTGGCGCTACGGCATGAGCCAATTCAAGCTGCTCGCCCGGCCCGGCTACTTCGAACCCATCTGGACGCTGCTGCGCGAAGACGCACGGTTGATCTGCCAGTGGACTCCCTGGTCGATGAGACGGAGTACAAGCGCTACTACAAGACCTCTCGAGGCTTCTCGGGGAAGAACGTGGAGCTGTTCCTGGGAAACTTCGTAAGCCTGCTGGCAAGGGAGCGAGTGGGCGCTAAGAAAGCATTCGAGACCCTGAAGCAATGGGATTGCTGGCCGGTCATCCGCGATCACTATGCCGCCAAGGACATGAGCGAGCGGGATCTGTACAAGCACATCAAGGATCTGCTGCAGGAACGCCATGTGAGGTGGGGCAGGGCGATCTGATGGCGATCCAGCAAACCGACGATGGCCGCTGGAAAGTCGATGTAGAGCCGATCAAGGGCAAGCGCTTCCGCAAAACCTTCAAGACCAAGGGCGAAGCCCAGCGGTTCGAGGCGACGTGTCGGGCAAAGGTGATAGAGAACCGGGAATGGTCGCCCAGCACGGCAGATACGCGACGGCTGAGTGCGCTGATCGAGTCCTGGTATGACCTGCACGGCCACTCGCTAAGGGATGGATTGCGGCGTCGCAAGAAGCTCGATGCTCTGGCCAAGCGGTTGCGAGATCCCATCGCCTCGCGGATCGATCCGCAAGCCTATGCGCATGATCGCCGGGTTCGCATGGAGGCAGGCGCCTCGCCGAAGACGCTCAATAATGAGCTGGGCTATCTGCGCTCGGTCTACAACGAGCTTCGCGGCTTGGGTGTCATCAAGTACGAGAACCCGCTCGCGCTGGTGAAACCGTTGAAGATCCAGGAGCGTGAGCTTTCATGGCTGACGAACGAGCAGATCGCCGAACTGCTGGAGTCGATCCGCAACGGCTGCGATAACCCGCATGTCGAGCTGGTGGCAATGATCTGTCTGGCAACCGGGGCGCGATGGTCCGAAGCCGAAAGGCTGCAGCCGGGATCTATCCGAAACGGTGTCATCACGTTCAGCAGGACCAAGAGCGGGAAGGTTCGGTCGGTCCCGATCTCGCCGGAGCTGGAAAAGAAGATCGCCCAGCACTGGAAGCGCCACGGGCATTTCACCCCGGCGATAACCTCGTTCCGGCGTGCGCTGGCAAGAACCACGATCAGGCTACCGAAAGGGCAGGCCGCTCATGCACTCCGGCACACCTTCGCCAGCCACTTCATCCAGAACGGCGGGAACATCCTGACGCTGCAGAAGATCCTGGGCCATTCGAGCCTGGCCATGACGATGCGGTACGCGCACTTGGCGCCGGATCATCTGCAGGATGCGGTACGGTTAGGGCCGGCTTTGTCGTAGAGTGTCATCATTCCATTGATGGAATTTTCCATAGGGGCTATATTTCGCATGACTTGGGACGTTGAGTACACCGATGAGTTTGGTGACTGGTGGGAGTCGCTCACTGCGGAAGAGCAGGAGTCCATAGCGGTCTCCGTGCGTTTGCTGGAAGACCGTGGGCCGTCGCTCGGATTCCCACATAGCAGCGCTATCAATGGGTCACGTCATGGGCATATGCGAGAGCTGAGAACTCAGCACAACGGCGCCCGATACGAACGCTGTATGCATTCGATCCCAGGCGCTCGGCGATCCTGTTGATTGGCGGAGACAAGACGGGCGACAACCGCTGGTACGAGATCAACGTTCCGTTGGCAGATCGTCTCTATGACGAGCACCTGGAACAGCTTGAGAAGGAGGGCTGAACGATGGCCAAGAAATTCGCAGACTTGCGCGCAAAGATGTCGCCAGAGGCTCAGGCTCGTGTGGAAGCCAAAGCCCAGGAGCTGCTTGCTGAAATGCCGCTGAACGAGCTGCGTCAGGCCCGTGGTTTGTCGCAGAAGATGCTGGCCGAGCTATTGCACGTACAGCAGCCGTCGATCGCGAAAATGGAAAAGCGCACCGACATGTATATCTCTACGCTGCGTAGCCACATCGAAGCAATGGGCGGGCAGCTTGAGGTCATCGCCCGGTTCCCAGATGGTTCGGTGAAGATCAGCAACTTCGCCGAGATCGAAGCTGCCGCTCAGCAAGCGTGAGTCTTCGACACTTCTTCGACACACGCTGCTTCAGAAAGCAAAAAACCCTGAAATTCTCTAGGAAAATCAGGGTTTTAAGTGCTTCTAATTGGTGGAGCCGGGGGGATTTGAATCCCAAACTTCAATATCCCGGCCAAATCAAGGCTTCAGCGCATTATGCAAGAAACCTTGATTTGTTGGATTGCTCACAGTGAGCGCGAGTATATGAACCTTTCGAGCCTTGTCAAGCATCGCATTCACCTATCTGTGAGAGTGGCTTTGCGTGCGTTGGCGAGTAGAGCTGCCCGCAGTCGGTTGGGTTTAGGCTGCGTTGAAGCCAAACGCTCCTGAGTTTGAAGTTACCAATGATCTAGGGAGGCGCCTTGGGTTTCTAAGGTGTTCCCGTTGGCACCCGATCATAATCACCTCAACTCAATTTACGGTCTTATTTTGACTGCGGTTCAAGGTTCATGGAGCAGGATTGCCTGGTGTGATTCCAGGTTTCAATCGCGAGGTGCGAAAATGGATGGGGCTGACATCGCTCGCTCAACGCGCGGTTGCCAATACCTTACGAGCGAACGTAACCAATTCAGGGCAGTCACCGTTGGTGCTGTTTCGGTCAACAAAAAAGCCTCGGATGCCTACTGCCGTTGGCCCATCTCGGTCGCAACGTTGGGAGTCACCGATCATCCACGATGCGGTCGGGGACGCCCCAAGCTGATCGCAAATCCAACTGTAGATGGTGGGTTCGGGCTTCATTACGCCTAAATCACAGCTAAACGCATATGCGTCTAGCATGGGGTAGCAACGCAGGACGGCTTGCCGGTACGGGAAAGCCAAATTCGAGCAAACACCGATTCGAATGCCTTGCTCTTGGAGCAGTTTCACCGCTTCGAGCCCGTCAGGATATGCCTCAACGGCTGCGATCTCTTCTGCCAGGACAGTTTCCAGAGTGCTCAATTGTTCAGGGCTTGCAGTGATCCCCAAATGCGCTGCGGCTTGCGTCAACGTTATCGCAGATTTCATCAGGAAAGACGCGTCGTCCGGGCGGGGGCGCCGCCCATGCGCCTTTCCGATCTTCATCAACTGTCGGTACGGATGCGACCCATCTTGAATCTTTATCAGTGTCCCGAAAGCATCAAAAATGACGGCTTGTATGGTCATTAGACATCCCGTTACGACAGGGTATGAAGGCTGGCGCATTCAACCGACGTGCTTGATTGGCCCCGAATACTTCGCTGTAGCATGATTATTGGTTACTAGGATGAAGCCTTCCGAAGCTGCTTGTCCGATGAGCATCCGATCAAATGGGCGCTGTGAAGGAGAGGCGAGGCCGCAGCCGTAATGGCGTGTCGGCTGGTCACGGACAGCTCCTTGTAGTCGCCGTCCAGAAGAGACCTTCTTAGTACTCCTGAATCGAACTGAAAGCTTGCTTTGCCCATCGCGTTTTGGCCGATTTCCCAGATGCTAGCGGCGCTGATGAACAGCTCATTGGCGCGATCCTCGATCATCTCCACAGCCCCGAGTTAGCTAACCCACTTAGTCTATCCCCTCATTGGAGGGGCAGCTGTCATGGTCAATTGCAGGCTGTAAACAATTGCGGTTTTTCCGTGACGCTGCGGTTATATGGAATTATGGCTCAGCCATAATTATTGCTGAGCCATAATTTCCATCATTTTGTGGCCTCGCCGTACAGCTCGACGCGTGGCGCGCTTCGTGCGTGCACTAGATAGGTAGCTAGGTGTTAGTGAGCAGATCTCAGCGTACGCAGACTTTCTCGAACCTTCCCCTCGCTACAAATTACTCAGATCATCCGCTTTCGTTTGTATTTTAAGCAGTCGCGAGGAGTCGCGGCACCCTTCCGCGTCACAGACGCGCCTCGCTTGTGGTGATTACCAACGGTGCGAAATTTCAAAATTCAAAAAGACGACTCCGAGCCGGTTGGATCAGCCTCGCATCGTCCGTGGAGATGTCTTGATCTCAAATAGTCATTGACCGCGCCCAGGACATACATACGACCTGACATACCAGAGAACCTGACAGAAATGTAATGGTTACTTCAGCCTTTGGTCAGGACGCTTTGCATATATTGGCTGTCAGACGCTGCAAGCATTGAAAAACCGCGAATGTCCCTGCAATAGGCCAAGTTCGTCGCTAACCAATCCATAAGGTGCCCCGTATGTCCTCTCAGCAGTGCCATCACCAGCCCGACCAAACGAAAGGTACTGCAGCACTCACAGACCCCGTCTGCGGGATGAAGGTGGAAGAGGATAGCGAGCATCAAGAGCATTATCAGGGAAGCACTTACCGCTTCTGCAGCCAGGGTTGCCAGACCAAGTTTCGTTCCGACCCTGCTCGATATCTCGCTGCACCGCAGGCTCATGGGACCTCCTCTCGGGCATCTACCCCACCCGCACAGAAACCACCCGCCGGTGATGCAACGACAGAGTACACCTGCCCGATGCACCCTGAGATCCGCCAAATGGGTCCAGGTGATTGCCCTATCTGTGGGATGTCATTGGAACCTCTGATCCCTGAACTCGACGAGGAGGAGAATCCCGAACTCAAGGACTTCTCGAAGCGATTCTGGTGGTCTCTGCCCCTGACCGTAGCAGTAACCCTGTTGGCAATGGCGGGACATGCGATACCGCTGTTTCACGGCGCTAGCCAGAACTGGGTTGAACTAGCCCTTACGACCCCGGTTGTCTTGTGGGCAGGTTGGCCATTTTTCGTGCGCGGTTTCGCATCAGTTAAGCATCGCAGCCCAAACATGTGGACGTTGATCGGGCTTGGCACAGGGGCTGCGTATATTTACAGCATCGTAGCAACCGTCTTACCGAGCATATTTCCAGAGTCATTCACTGTGGGCGGCCGGATAGGCGTTTACTACGAAGCCGCAGCGGTCATCATTTCACTGACGCTTTTAGGTCAGCTGCTCGAACTGAAGGCCCGCTCTCAGACATCTTCCGCAATCAAGTCCCTGCTTGGCTTATCACCCAAAACAGCTCGCCGTATCGCCAAGGATGGTTCCGAGGAGGACATCCCGCTCACACATGTTCACGAGGGCGACCATCTGCGCGTTCGTCCTGGTGAAAAGGTACCCGTTGATGGAGAGGTGTTAGAGGGCGAGAGCGCCGTCGACGAATCCATGCTAACGGGCGAGCCGGTTCCGGTGACGAAGCGGACAGGCGATTCGCTTATCGGCGCGACGATGAACACGAGCGGCTCGCTTGTCATGCGAGCCACCAGGGTTGGCTCCGGGACTATGCTTTCACAAATCGTCCAGATGGTTGCGAATGCGCAACGCTCCAAAGCACCCATGCAGCGAATGGCGGACACGGTTGCGGGTTATTTCGTGCTGACGGTCATTGGTATCGCCTTGCTGACATTCTTTGCATGGGGCCTGTTTGGACCCGAGCAGGGCTGGGTATTCGGCCTGATCAATGCAGTTGCGGTTCTGATCATTGCTTGCCCTTGCGCACTTGGCCTTGCAACGCCTATGTCGATCATGGTTGCCACAGGCAAAGCGGCTGGAAGCGGAGTGCTTTTCAGAGACGCAGGCGCCATCGAGAACGTCCGTAAGGTAGACACGCTGATTGTCGATAAAACAGGAACCTTGACCGAGGGCCGACCTGTCTTCGATCGGGCCATAGGCGTCACGCCGTTTGACTCGCAGGAAGTCATCCGTTTGTCTGCCAGCTTGGATCAAGGTAGTGAGCATCCCCTAGCCCACGCGATCGTAGACCATGCCAGAAGCGAAGGTATCCAGCTGGCGAAGCCAGAGACCTTCGAGTCAGGGTCAGGTATCGGAGTCCGTGGTCTGGTGGAAGGCAAGCAGCTACAACTAGGCAACACCGCGCTTATGGAAGATGCGGGTGTGAGCGTCGAGCCGTTGAGAGATCAGGCAGAAAAAATGCGCGAGAGCGGTACCAGCATTGTGTACCTGGCTGTTGATGGGGCACTTGCCGGCTTGCTGGCCGTATCGGACCCAATCAAACCGACTTCCAAGGAAGCTGTAGCGCGGCTCCAAGCGGAGGGCGTGCAAGTCATCATGGCCACCGGCGACGGGCTTACCACTGCCCGCGCGGTGGCTCGTGAGCTATCGATCGATGAGGTGCATGGCGAAGTGAAGCCGCAGGACAAGGAGGCGCTGGTGGTTAAGCTACAAGCCCTAGGTAAAGTAGTCGCCATGGCAGGCGACGGAATAAATGATGCGCCGGCGCTCGCCAGGGCTGATGTCGGCATAGCGATGGGCACGGGCACTGACGTCGCCATGAACAGCGCCCAAGTTACGCTCGTTAAAGGTGACCTGATGGGGATACTGCGCGCGCGCACGCTTTCGGTGGCGACGGTTCGCAATATGCGTCAGAACCTTCTGTTTGCCTTTATGTACAACGGGTTGAGCATCCCGATTGCCGCAGGTCTGCTCTATCCGTTCTTCGGACTGTTGCTGTCTCCGATGATTGCTGCCCTGGCCATGAGCCTCAGCTCAGCATCGGTTGTGTTCAACGCACTCCGGCTCCGTCAAACGCGTGTAGTTTGAAGCCTGTCGGCTTAGGCTTAGGCTTCGGTTGCGAAGCGACCGATTGCCTAATTGATTGCTCATGAATTGCCCCGTAAGCTGGAAATATGAAGTCCTACATGCGCTCCTTCCTTATCCTGCTGCTAGTGCTTGCGCTTCCGATCAATGGGATAGCGGAAATGCTCATGCCGGTTGGATCGTCCGGGCATCACGTGATGTCCGATATGGAAGGTGTGGGCGCCATGACGACCGACCACGCTTCGATGGTTGGCGCCGATGACGGTGCTGAACACGAGTGCTGTGAAGCGAATGAGCATGGAACGGCGACCGTCTGCAAGACGGGCCAAGAATGCAAAACTGCAAGTATCCTTCAGCTTGTCTCAATAAAAGCCCAGCTGATGCCTGCTGCTAAACCCGTGACCACTCCCTATAACGGCCTGATCCCCTCTAGCCTTTTAGACGCCGTCTGGCATCCACCCCGCGTCTAATTCCGATCAAATTATAGGAACCGCCCGAGTGAGCATTCGGGCCGGCTACCGCGCGCCTTTGGCTCGCATGAAAGATCAGGAATCCTTCGCAAATGAAACCCCGTATTTATTGGGCGCCGCCGTACGTGGCCGCCTTGATCATGGGCGCGCTCTCGTTTCCAGGGTTAGCGTCCGCTTTGACCTTAGAACAAGCTCTGAGCGTGGCCGAGCAAGACGCGCCTTCGCTGCATGCGCAAGCCGCCAACCTGGTGGCCGCACGCAGCGCTGCAATCCCTGCCGGCGAGCTTCCTGACCCTAAACTTAAGCTTGGACTGCAAAGCGTGCCCATCGAAGGTGACGCTCGCTGGCAGTTGGAGCAAGAGGCCATGACCATGCAAATGGTTGGGGTCATGCAAGATGTGCCAAACCGAGCGAAAAGGCGCGCTCGTGTCGAGGCCGCGCAGGCTAGTGTTGCGCTCGCAAACGCCCAGCAAACGGTTGAACGTCTCGGTGTGCGCCAAGCAACCGCCGAGGCATGGATCGCTAGCTTCGCGGTCGAGCAGAAGCTAAGCCTTTTCAAGCAGCTTTACAGCGAGAATCAGCTCCTTTCGCGGGCTGTTCAGGCCCGCATTGCTGGCGGCAGCGGACAAACCGCAGACAGCGTACTTCCGAGGCAAGAGGCAGCATTGCTGGCTGAACAAGAGGATGAGCTGCTGCGTAACCAGGCTGTTGCGCGGGCCGGCCTCCGGCGCTGGATAGGCGAGCTAGCAGGCCAGCCGCTTACAGGTGACTGGCCGCAATGGCTTGCCGCCGTTGATAACTATCAGCACAACCTGAACCGGCACCCGGCGTTACTCGCCTTCGACCCGATGACTCGTGAAGCGGAGGCAAAGGTTCACCAGGCCATCGCAGAGAAAACACCGGATTGGAGCTGGGGGATCGACTACCTGCGACGTGGCCGTGAGTACGGCGACATGGTGAACCTCAGCGTCAGCTTCGACCTGCCGCTGTTTACCAGCTCTCGGCAGGATCCGAAGATCGCGGCCGAACGAGCTCGCCTTGCCCAGATCGAGCTCAGCGCCAAGCGACCTTGCGCCTGTACAACCAAGAGCTGAGTACTGACCTCGCTGAGTATCAGCGTCTGGACCGCGCACTCATCCGCCTCGACAAAACCTTACTACCCCTCGCTGAAGAGAAGGTCCGCCTTGCCATGGCCGATTACCGCTCCGGAAGCGGTGAGCTGACCGCTGTGATCGAAGCGCGACGACAGCTTGTGGAGACCCGGCTACGGCGTATTGACGTCGCCCGCGATCGATCGTTGAGCAATGCCCGCCTGCATTTCGCCTTTGGAGATACCCGACCATGACATTCCAACACAAGCGGCTGGTACTCGCCTTCAGTCTGCCTCTGATGATTAGCGCTGCAGCGCTAATCGGTCTGCCTACCGCAGCCTTCGGACAATCGCCTGCAGAAGAAGACAAGGAAGTGCTCTATTGGTATGACCCTATGGTCCCCCAGCAAAAGTTCGATAAGCCGGGCAAGTCGCCATTCATGGATATGGAATTGATTCCACGCTATGCAGATGAGGGAAGCGACGGGGCATCGATCAGTATCGACCCGAGCGTGACGCAGAATCTCGGCGTGCGCTTGGCAACCGTAACGCGTGAATCGATCAGCCAGTCGCTCGAAGCGACAGGCGCGTTGATGTTTGACGAGCGAGACGTGGCGGTTGTGCAGGCGCGTGCCGGTGGCTTTGTCGAGCGCGTTTACGACCGAGCACCGGAGGATGTCATCGAAAAAGGCGCGCCGTTAGCCGATCTTTTGGTTCCCGAATGGGCTGCCGCACAGGAAGAGTACCTGGCGCTCAAAGGGGTCGGCCAACCCCAGCTGCTCGCAGCGGCTCGCCAGCGGTTGCGCCTTGCTGGCATGCCGCCAGAAGTCATAGTGCAGCTAGAACGAACTGGTAAAGCGCGCCCTGTTTGGACAGTGAGGAGTCCAATAGGCGGCGTGCTGAACAGCCTCGACGTTCGCGAGGGCATGACCGTATCCACTGGTGCGTCTCTGGCACGTGTTAATGGGCTGGAAAAGGTATGGTTAGAAGTTGCGGTGCCTGAGGCGCAGGTTGCAAATGTGGCGCCTGGGCAGCTGGTCAACGCGCGCCTCCCGGCCTTTGCAGGTGAAGTTCTGGAAGGGACGATCCAGGCCGTACTACCACAAGCCAACCTGGATAGCCGCACTGTGCGTGTCCGGGTCGAGCTACCTAACCCGCAACAACGGCTTCGTCCCGGCATGACGGCCGAGGTGACGTTGAGTCGCAACGTCGAAGATGTCTTGGTCATCCCGTCCGAGGCGGTCATTCGCACCGGTCGGCGCGCATTGGTGATGCTGGCCGAGGATCAAGGCCGTTACCGCCCGATTGAGGTTCGCACAGGCCGGGAATTCGATGACCAGACAGAGGTGCTTGAAGGGCTGGAAGCCGGTCAGAAGGTCGTGGCGTCCGGTCAGTTTCTCCTGGATTCAGAGGCGAGCTACGCGGGCTGACCGCTCAGGGTTTGGAGGAGCCTGCAACTTCTACAGAACCTGCGCTGCACGAGGCTGAAGGTACGATCGTCAGCCTGGAAGATGGCATGGTTGGCCTGTCGCATGGGCCGTTCAAGACGCTGAACATGCCTGGGATGACCATGTCCTTTCCGGTTGCGGATCAATCCCTGCTGTCAGGCTTGCAAGTCGACGACCGCGTCCGTGTGGGCGTGCGTGAAAGCGAAGAGGGCCTGGTCATTGAGCACATCGAGAAGCTGGGGGGCCAGCCATGATCGCAGCCATAATTCGCTGGTCAGTGGCCAACCGCTTTCTGATCCTGCTGGCTACTGTGTTCGCGGTGGCTTGGGGTGTCTGGTCGGTCAAAAACACCGCTGTTGATGCATTGCCAGACCTTTCCGACGTTCAGGTCATCATCCGCACGCCATACCCCGGGCAGGCGCCCCAGATCGTTGAGAATCAGGTCACCTACCCACTGACGACGACCATGCTGTCTGTCCCCGGCGCAAAGACGGTCCGCGGCTACTCCTTCTTCGGGGATAGCTACGTGTACGTCCTGTTTGAGGACGGCACCGACCTCTATTGGGCCCGTTCTCGGGTGCTGGAGTACCTGAGTCAGGTGCAGAGTCGGCTTCCCGCCGCCGCCAAACCCGCTTTGGGCCCTGACGCCACAGGTGTCGGCTGGATCTACCAATATGCTTTGGTAGACCGAACGGGCAAACATGACCTCTCGCAGCTGCGCTCTTTGCAAGATTGGTTCCTGCGCTATGAGCTCAAGACACTGCCCAACGTGGCGGAAGTCGCGCCCATAGGCGGGATGGTCAAGCAGTATCAGGTCGTACTGGATCCCGTGCGCATGGCAAGCAGGGGCGTGACGCAGCAGCAGATTGCAAAGGCGATCGATGAAGCCAACCGTGAAACCGGCGGGAGTGTTCTGGAACTCGCAGAAACCGAGTTCATGGTCCGTGCGACCGGGTATCTCAAGACACTCAAAGACTTTCGAGCCATTCCTTTGCGTCTCGACGGCGGCGTGCCAGTGACGCTAGGGGACGTTGCGCATATCCAGCTCGGCCCGGAAATGCGCCGGGGCATCAGCGAGCTTGACGGTGAAGGTGAGGTAGTCGGCGGCGTGGTGATCCTGCGGAGCGGCAAGAACGCTCGGGAAACCATCGCTGCCGTTCAGACCAAACTGGATGAGCTGAAAGCGAGCCTGCCCCAAGGCGTCGAAATCGTCACGACGTACGACCGTAGCAAGCTGATCGACAGTGCCGTTGAAAACCTCACGCACAAGCTCATCGAGGAGTTCATTGTCGTTGCGTTGGTTTGCGCGATTTTTCTGTGGCATCTGCGCTCGTCGTTGGTCGCCATCGTGTCGTTGCCGATCGGCATCCTGATTGCTTTTGTGATCATGCAGCGGCAAGGCATCAACGCCAACATCATGTCGTTGGGTGGCATCGCGATCGCGATCGGAGCGATGGTCGATGCAGCAATCGTCATGATCGAAAACGCCCACAAGCACATTGAGGCCTGGCACAAGCGGCATCCTGACTCCACCTTGAAGGGCCAGGAGCACTGGAAGGTCATTACTGACGCGGCTGTTGAAGTGGGGCCGGCATTGTTCTTCAGCCTGCTGATCATCACGCTGTCGTTCATTCCAGTGTTCACCCTGGAGGCGCAGGAAGGCCGGCTGTTCGGTCCACTGGCGTTCACCAAAACCTATGCAATGGCAGCCGCCGCGGGCCTGTCTGTCACGCTGGTTCCGGTGCTCATGGGGTATTGGATCAGGGGCAAAATCCCTGACGAACACCGTAATCCACTCAACCGTGGCCTCATCTGGATCTACAAGCCGGCCCTGGACGCGGTACTGCGCTGGCCCAAGATGACTCTGCTGGTGGCTGTTCTGGTCTTCCTGACAGGCTTGTGGCCGGCCTCTCGCTTGGTGGGGAGTTCTTGCCCCCGCTGGATGAAGGTGACCTCCTTTATATGCCCACTGCGCTTCCAGGCCTCTCCGCTCAGAAGGCTTCTGAGCTACTGCAGCAGACGGACCGGCTCATAAAAACGGTTCCAGAAGTTGCACACGTGTTCGGTAAGGCTGGTCGAGCCGACACCGCTACAGATCCCGCCCCGCTGGAAATGTTCGAGACGACCATTCAGTTCAAGCCGAAGGATCAATGGCGCCCTGGGATGACGCCTGACAAGCTGGTTGAGGAGTTGGATCGCACCGTACAGGTACCTGGATTAGCCAATCTGTGGATCCCGCCGATTCGAAACCGTATCGATATGCTGGCGACGGGTATCAAGAGCCCGATCGGGGTGAAAGTGTATGGCACTGACTTGGCACAGATCGACAAAGCCACCCAGGCAGTGGAAAAAATCGCCAAAACGGTGCCTGGGGTCAGTTCGGCGCTTGCTGAGAGACTGACCGGCGGCAGGTATATCGATGTGGATATCGATCGTGTCGCCGCCGCACGCTACGGCCTGAATATCGCGGACGTGCAATCGATCGTGGCCGGTGCCATCGGTGGTCAAACCATTGGTGAAACCGTGGAAGGGCTCGCCAGGTATCCGATCAACCTCCGCTATGGCCGCGAGTGGCGCGACTCGATATCCGATCTGCGCAACCTACCGATCTACACGCCGCAAGGCAGCCAGATCACGTTGGGGACCGTGGCCAAAGTACAGGTGACAGACGGACCGCCCATGCTTAAAAGCGAAAACGCAAGGCTGTCGGGCTGGGTTTACGTCGATGTTCGTGGCCGCGACATGGCGGCTGTGGTGGGCGATCTGAGGGAAAAGATCAGCAAAGGGGTCCAGCTCGAATCCGGCATGAGCATCAGCTATTCCGGCCAATTCGAATTCATGGAGCGCGCTAACGCGAAGCTGAAGCTCGTCGTTCCGGCTACCTTGCTGATCATTTTTGTATTGCTCTACCTAACGTTTGCCCGCTTTGGCGAGGCGCTGCTCATCATGGCTACGCTGCCATTCGCTCTGACCGGGGGCGTCTGGTTCCTATATCTGCTCGGGTACAACCTATCCGTAGCGACAGGAATCGGATTCATCGCACTGGCAGGCGTTTCTGCTGAGTTCGGCGTCATTATGCTGCTGTATTTGAAGAACGCCTGGACGGATCGGGTTAACGCTGGAGCCCATGGCGAAGGCGTCCTGCTCGACGCCATTCGTGAAGGTGCTGTCCAGCGAGTGCGCCCCAAGGCCATGACCGTCGCCGTGATCATCGCTGGCCTGCTGCCCATCCTTTGGGGCGGCGGGACCGGCAGCGAAATCATGAGCCGTATTGCCGCGCCCATGGTGGGCGGGATGATCACCGCGCCGTTGCTCTCCCTGTTCGTTCTGCCGGCAGCCTACCTGCTGATGCGCCGCCGGCAATTGCAGGCCCAGCACGCAACCAAACCCACTGGTGAACATCCGTGAAAATCAAGCACCTCAGCTCCTTAAAAGACGGGGCCTGGTTGAATGTAGAGTTCATCTTGAAAAGGCATGGTTTCGACTATTCGATTCACATAAAAAGCAAAGGAGCAAGCGACCGCCACATACGCGGCGGTCGCAGCAATACAAAAGGTTGCGCTTACAGCTTTGTAATTTGAAGAACAGCTTACTGTAAGTGTTGTGCCATTAAGCTATAGGCATCAAACAATCAGGAGTTTAGTCATGAAAGCCATTAGCAAAACCATCCTTTTTACTATGTTCGCTGCCGCCTCCTCTTTCGCAATGGCAGAACAAAATTCTGATCAAGTTATTCAGCGCCATAAAGAAGCCAAGCCAGTACTTAAGGCGCTACTTGAGGAAGGCAAAGTGCTAAGTGTAGGGCCTGCAGGTGCCACAGGTAAAAGTGGGGTTATGCAAAGGAGCAAGTATGATGGCCGTCCCCAAACGTTTGAGATAAAAATCAGAACGCCTGATGACGTGACCCATATCGTGGAATTCCGAGGACTGCCCTTCGGACTCAATAACGGTTAAGCAACGCAAAAAACCACACTCAAAGGATAGATAGATTTTTTCTCTTGCGCCGCCGGCAATTGCATACCGCAGCAACCTACAGATCTGGAGAGACATTCATGAACATCATGTCCATTACCCTTGCCACACTTTTCTTGGTCCCAGCCGCCTATGCTGCCGACAAGAAGCCCATGGATGGCATGCCTATGGATCATAAAGGCATGAACATGCAAATGGACCATAAATCAGCCGCACAGACCGCTACGGCTACTGGCACGATCAAGAAGGTGAATACCGAAAGCGGGACCGTCACCATTGCCCACGGCCCGGTCAAGGCCTTGGGCTGGCCCGCAATGACGATGGGATTCAAAGCAAAGCCTGACCAGCTCCAAAAGCTAAAAGAAGGCGATAAGGTCCAGTTCGATTTCTCCTCGCAGGGAATGGACTCCACGGTCACCCGCATCGAAAAACAGTAAGTGCAGAACCGCTCGCCGTATATGCGACGGGCATAGCTCGATTAAAAGAGAGAAATTACAGCTTTGTAACGTTGAGAACAGCTTCTTGTAAGTCTTGCACTTATAACATATCGGTATCAACTAACCAAAGGGTCAAAACCATGAACCGTATGAACAAAGTGATTTTCCCGCTTATTCTAACTGCTGCTTCATCTTTTGCGTTAGCTGAAGGCGGAAGCGAACGCACGCTGCATCGTTTGAATGATCCGGAAACCAAGTCCACTCTTAAGGAGTTGGTTAAAGAAGGTAAGGTGCTTAACATTGCACCTGCAGGGGCGAACGGCAAGACTGACATGATTCAAAACTATCGTACTAACGCCAAAGTCCAAACCTACGAGATGAGGGTAAAGACACCTGACGGGAAAATTCATACGGTAGAGTTTTTGAGCACCCCGATTGGCGTAAATAACGGCTAACCTGTCAAAGTTAATATCAAGGGTAGGCGACATGCGAGGAATGATGAAAGGATGTGGTGGATGAAGGAGACCGTCAAAGCCGGAAGCTCGCTAAAATGGTGAAGGTCCAGACCAGGTCTTGAATACGAACGATACTGCAACGACCATATCGAAGCAGGTAAGGCTCCTCCGGACGCCCTGCCTGCTTTTGTGCTTGGCCTAACCAGGACCGTACTGATGGAAAAAGTTTCACTGACGAGCAGAATGGCGGTGGCTTTCATGCTCGTGGTTACGGTTGTGCTGATGGTCGCCGCAATCAGCTTCTATTATTTCTGCCAGCTGCATTTCGAGCGCAAGGATGCGCAAGTGCTGAGTGAAAAAGCCGCTGCCGTAGAGCATATGCTACGTAGCAGTACGGCTTTCGGACAGGAGGCCACCTCAAAGATCGATGCGGTCATTGAGCACTCTTTCGGGTTTGCAACTGCGGTAGTGATAGACGGCAAAACGGTTTACTCACACCACAATTTTTCTGAGCGCTTGCTTCCTCTCGTCACGGATAATCAAGAGGAACGCTGGGCAGTAAATTTCGATGGGCACCGGTACAGTGGCATTACCAGAAAAGTAGATCAGTGGGTCGAAGGGCAAGACGCAGTCATCTATCTGGCTTTGGATGTAACGCATCGAGTCCACTTCTTCGAGATGATTCAGCAATGGTTTGCTTATACGCTCGTGATCAGTGCGCTTCTAAGTGGGGCACTAGGTGTTGTTCTGATCAAAAAGGGCTTGAAGCCCATTGGCGAACTATCCAAGACATCTTCAACCGTAACCGCCAACTGCTTAGATACGCGGATTCCGACCGAGTCAGTACCAGGCGAACTTCATGAACTCGTTGCTAACTTCAATGAAATGCTCTCGCGCTTGGATGATTCTTTCCTCCGGCTGTCAGGTTTCTCAGCGGACATCGCGCATGAGCTAAGAACGCCGCTGAACAGCATGCTTACCCAAATGGAGGTCGCGCTCTTGCGCGACCGCGAGAATACCGACTACAAGAACATTTTGTATTCCGCCCTCGAAGAACTTAGGCGCATGTCAAAGATGGTCGATGACATGCTGTTCCTAGCCAAGGCGGACAACGGAAAGATTACGCCCAGTGCCGAAGATGCCAGCATAGCTGAGATTGCCGCTAGCGTTATCGAATATTACGAGCTAGCAGCCGAGGAAAAAAAATGTAAAAATCGCTCTTTCAGGCGATGGATCGGTGAATGGGGACAAATCAATGCTAAGACGGGCTATTTCAAACATAGTCTCTAACGCAGTTCGGTATGCGGAGGAACGCAGCACCATAAGCGTTGAAATAAGCGAGAGCGGCGCTTCGGTTTCCACGGCTATTTCCAACCGCGGCATAACTATTCCAGCCGAGCTTCAAACCCGGATATTCGACCGTTTCTACAGGGTCGACACCGCAAGGCGCGAAGGTACTACGTTGAACGCGGGCCTCGGCATGGCTATCACTCGTTCAATAGTAGAAGCGCACAAAGGGCGCATCGCTTGTGAATCAGCGGAGGGACGCACGACTTTTACAATGACGCTTCCAAGGCTTATGTCTAGTTAATGGCAGATGCCCACAACGACCCTGACCTACGCTTTAGAGAAATGCCTGGCTGAACCGAAAGAGGTCACGCCTTTCGAACCTGTATGTTTGATCCTGGAGGTTCCCGTGACAGCGTCCTCATCGAGAAAATGCGGTACGACGGCCGCAGCGCTCAACGAAGCGTGCTTCTGCGTGAGCCTGGATCAGGTTGCGCTCACAAATGCATTGTCCGAACAGCTTGGAAATCCCGAGTTGTCAGAGCTATTGAAGTCACGTTGCCCCCATGTATTTGCTGCTCGACCGGTATTTGTTTCGCCGTCGCGACTGCGTCAGGTGCGTGAGGTCATCCAAGCCATCGAGCGAACCGTGAGTTTGCCCGCTTGGCGCGAGCATGCTCTGGATTCCGCCCCCCCTATTGCGCAACACAACCCTCGTCGCGCGCGGGGCGTCTTCTTTGGCTACGATTTTCATCTGGATGAGGACAAGCTTGGGCTCATCGAAATAAACACAAATGCGGGCGGAGCGATGCTAAACGTATTGCTCGCCCGCGCGCAGCGCAGTTGTTGCAGCGGCGTAGTCGGACTATCGCCGGGGCAGGAATGGCCCGGAGGCTTCGAACAATCGATTCTGCATATGTTCGCCCAAGAATGGTCTGCGAGCGGCGAGCAACGTCCGCTCACGCGCGTGGTGATCTTGGATGAAAGCCCACAAGCCCAATACCTGTATCCGGAGTTCCTTCTTTTTCAGCGGTTATTCGAGTCAGCAGGAATCGACTGCCTAATCGCAGACCCAGCCGATCTGGCCTTTCACAACGAGTGCCTCTTGGTCGACGGAAAGCCTGTGGATCTCGTCTATAACCGACTCACCGATTTCTATCTGGAAGGTGACAATTGCAGCGCGCTGCGCAGCGCTTATTTGGCTGATGTCGTGACGGTAACGCCGCACCCTCAGGCCTATGCCCTTTATGCCGACAAACGCCGGTTGGTTGACCTAACCAACGGACGTTTTTTGGAAGAGATTGGCGTTGGTCAGCAAATCCGAGCCGTATTGGCCCAATACGTCCCGCTTACCGTGCCTGTCGGGCATGGTAACGCAGAGCACCTCTGGCAAAACCGCCGTAGCCTCTTCTTCAAGCCCGTCAGCGGGTTTGGTAGTCGCGGTGCATACCGAGGAGACAAGCTCACCAAGCGCGTTTGGGAAGAAATCGTTGGCGGAAACTACGTCGCCCAGTCCCTTGTAGCTCCTGGCGAGCGTAGAACCGTCGCCGACCCTCAGGTACGACCGATGAAGTTTGACCTGCGCGCGTACGCTTATGCTGGCGAGGTGCAGTGGAACGCTGCCAGGGTCTACCAAGGCCAGACGACCAACTTCAGAACAGAGGGGGGCGGTTTTGCTCCTGTGTTTACCTTAGGCGAGGAAGAGGAGCGAGCCGGTTCTACAGAGCAACCGTCGCACGCCTCGTTCACGTTCTTGCTCGACGAAACCAGCGCCGTAGAGGAACTGCCGCACCCGCTATATCTGGCGCTGGTTCGAGCCGAAATGGCTACTTCTAAGCTTGCCGGTAAGCGTTTCCGATTGGCGGACTGGTATGTCGCAATGGAGGATGGCCATCCTTCCAAAGTCATCCGAGAATGGTACGGCTGGGTTGCATTCGACGCAGATGGCGCTTACCACCCTGAAATTGGCCCACCGGAAAATCGCCAGCCGAATAGTGATGACAAGGTAAATTCAACCGCTCTACCGACACGGGAAGAACACGATCGAATTGAGGCACTGTTGTTTAAAAGCGGGTGAGAGCCTGTCTCGCACAGCCCAGATGTTCCTTACGGGGCGCAGAGCCAAATGAACATTGCCTGGACTTGCCCCTATCAAACCGGACATCGTAACCCTGTTAAGTTGATGTTACAGCCAACCGCCTGAATTCCCGAGGCGAGCGGTACTTCAGTGCGCTGTGGGGATGCTCTTCGTTGTAATGCTCAAAAGCAATCGCCAGGTTGCGTAGCGCTGTCTGGCGATCCGGCCGTGGCATATGGGCGATGTAATCGCGCTTCATCGTTTTCACGAAGCTCTCCGCCATGCCGTTGCTCTGCGGGCTGCGCACTGGCGTGGTCAGCGGTATCAAGCCGATTTCCCGAGCAAAGGCGCGCGTCTGTTCGGCGGTGTACGCCGAGCCGTTATCGCTCAACCATTGAATCTGAGTGACAGGCAGTGCCTGTCCAAAACGTTTCTCGACGGCTTCAAGCATGACGTCACGGACGTCGTCACCGCTGTAGCCACTCGGGCTGGCTACCCAGCTGATGGCCTCACGGTCGCAGCAGTCCAAGGCAAAGGTCACACGCAGCTTGGCGCCATCGTCACAACGAAATTCAAAACCGTCCGAGCACCAACGGGTATTGCTCTCGCCCACTGCCACTCGGCCTTCATGACGACGAGCCACACCGGGCTGCTTGCGGCGTTTCTCCAGCAGCAGGTCATGGTCGCGCATGACCCGATAAACCCGTTTCACATTGACCGCCGGTTCGGCCTGCCTACGCAGGAGCGCCCAGACCCGGCGGTAGGAGATATGAGCTTTGCCAGAGCAGCAAGTCGAGATTGTTACGCAGCCATGCGCTCGCATTCTTCAGCGCACTTCATGCACGCTTTGGCACACTCTTGGCAGTGATCCATCTGATGTTTCGCGCATTCCTCACCGCATGCGCGGCAGATCTTGGCGCAAAGGGCACAGAACTCCTTGGCGTACTCACTTTCACGGCTCATCAGTGTGGCGGCCAACCTACAAATGTCTGCGCAGTCACGGTCCAACTCGATGCAGCGAGCCATCATTTTTACGTCATCCTCACGCAGGCAAGCAGAGGCGCACGTTTCGCACACTAGGGCACAGTTCGAACAAGCTTGGATACAGGAAGCGAACATTGAGTTTGTCATTGCGTTCTCCAGGGTTCGATAGTGGTATGTCGTCGGTGCCTACTAGCCAAATACCTCATAAGCGTATTAGCAGGCACTGAATTACGACACGCTCCTACCGAGCCCGTTTCGACCAACTTCATTACAATGCTGTAAGGTGCGCAACGGTACCGAATATGATGTATGCGGTGACAGTTGGAGACGATGAGCCAAACTTCCGATGGCTTAGCCGGCTTCGCTAGTCTGTTCTAGATAACCGGTGGGGTATGGGGAGCTCCCGGTCGCCACGACTGGGAGCATCCAATGGGGAACGGCCGGAGCGAAAGCCCTTAACTATGAGAGTCACTAGACCTGCGGCCTAATGGTTGTGAAAAGCCCTCCGGTACCGTTGCGTCGAATTAGGATGGCCTAAGACCGACCCCCTTTGCTTGTGCCGAGGCGTCTTTCTAAGAGCCTGGTCAGAACCGCTTAGGTACAGACATACCGGATGTTAGTGGTCGTGTTGCTTCCCGTCTGCGTGTACATGGTTTTTTGAAGGAGATTTGCCTTCCGCATCGGCGTTGTCACCGCCATTGCCATTGCTGTGTTTAACCGCCTGGGGCTCCTCTGACGCATGATGGTCATCGCTTTCATTATTACCATGGTGACCAAAGTTTGATTGGCCGGCTGCATCACTTGAGCTGCTAGAGCCATGGTGATCCGAGTCGCCACTGTCGCCCTGATGGTGGTCGTCCAAGGCCACCTCACCATGTTGTTGACCGTGCCCAGCTGGGGTCTCCCCACCACCATGCTGGTGACCACCGCTAGACGCAACGAGTGCTCGATACGCTCCTTCATCTAACTCAGGAAGCTTCTGCAGAAAAGCCACCATTCCCCAGATGTACGGGTCAGCCATGCTTTTACCCCACGCAGGCATCCCAGTGGCCTTGATGCCATGCTTGATGACCCAAAATGTTTTTGCTGGGTCACCGTATAGCCCCGCTTCAGCCAGGCTGGGTGGTGCGGGATAAAGGCCATTGCTTAGCTCGGTCTCAGCCATGCCTGGCGCCAAATGACAACCCACACACATCGAGTCGTAGTTCCCCGCCCCGGCGCGGATTTGGTCTTCATCGTCGAGAGATGGCACGACTATGTCTTCGGAACGAACCTCAATCGAGCGATTGCGAGCAGTTTCCAGGAATGCGTGCACGACTCCCGTATGAGGATCATCCGCGGCAACGCTAATCAGTCCTGAGAAAACAACTCCGGCCACTACCAACAGGCCCAGAGCACAGAAGGCAGCGAAGCTAATAATTATTCTTTTCATCGAAGGTCCTTAAAACCAAAGCCTGACGCCAGCAACGAACCGCGCCTCATCTAGGTCTTCGCCCTCATCTCTCGCCATATCAGCGGTATTACCGTATGCCCGGCTCCACGTGACGCCGATGTACGGTGCGAACTCACGAACGATTTCGTATCGGAGGCGGAGCCCCACCTCTGTATTTGCTAGACCAGCGCCCACTCCGCGTGCAGGATCGTCCTTGCCATAGAAATTGAGCTCGGCAGTTGGTTGGAGGATGAGCCGGTTAGTTAGGAGAATGTCGTACTCGCCTTCAAAACGTGCTGCTGTCTGCCCACCTTCACCGACGAAGGCGGTGGCTTCCGCCTCAAACCCATACAGCGCCATCCCCTGGACGCCTAAAGCCGCCCACGTCTGCGGCGACTCGGGCTTAAAGTCCTGGCGAACACCTGCTACTACATCCCACCAGGGACTGATTGCACGCCCGTAAAGCGCCTGAATTTCCGCGTCTTCAGTAACGCCATTCGTTCGCTCACCTTCCGAGCGAAACCAGAACCGATTGATATCGCCACCAACCCAGGCAGTAGCTTCCCAACTGAGGGTGCTACCTTCATTTGCGTCCTGGTACTCAAGTTGATCTAGCAGAAGGAACCAGGCCAGATACTTGTCATGGACCGTATGACCTTGAAGACCAGGGAAAGCCGCTTCTCTATCCGCATCGGTCAATACTGGAATGAACGAGGGATGAACCATGCCGGGCATTTCGAGCGTATCGTCATGCTTCATTTGGCCATGGTTCATCTTGCTATGGTCCATCGCACCATGACCCATTGCAGAATGGTCCATTTGCCCACCGGAGCCATGATTCATTGCCGCGGGCTTGGCAGAAGATGCAGGGGCTTGAGCTGCCGGAATAGGAGGGGTTTGATGCATCGAGTGATCCATCATCTCGGCGGCGTTGGCTATCCGTCCAGCCGCTGCGCTCAACGAAACTCCGAGCGCAATAAGAGCAAAGCGAGAAGATCTAGTGGTCATGGTGCGAATCCACCTCAGTACCAGTAGCCTTCGGGTCATGATCCATCTTGCCATGGTCCATTTCACCATGGTCCATCGAGCCATGACCCATGTCGCCGTGGTCCATTTCTGAGTTAGAGGAGCCTTGTGTCTGAGATGCCGGCTTGTTGCCTGAATTTTGCGACGAAGCCGATGGTTGCTTGTGCTGATCATGCGTTTGCTCTGCAAACGCAGCTGATATATTCATTACGCCCAGCAGACTGAACATTAACGCGCTGCCGATAAGAGTTTTACGCTTCATAAAATTTCCCATATAAAGTTCCTCTTACTCGTCCACTCGGACTTCACGAAACATGCCCATTTCCATGTGAAGCAGTAGGTGACAGTGATAAGCCCAACGCCCGAGTGCATCGGCTGTCACGCGGTAGCTGCGCTTCGAACCTGGAGGCATGTCGATCGTGTGCTTGCGAACCATGAACTTTCCATTCTCATCCTCAAGATCGCTCCACATACCATGCAGATGAATCGGATGGGTCATCATGGTGTCGTTGACCAAAGTGATGCGTACCCGCTCGCCATATTTGAGCCGCAGGGGCTCCGAATCAGAGAACTCTATGCCGTCAAATGACCAGGAGAACTTCTCCATGTGGCCGGTGAGATGGAGTTCGATCGTCCGACTGGGCTCACGGCCGTCCGGATCGGGGAAAGTGCTTCTCAAGTCGCCATAGGTCAGGACTCGGCGGCCGTTGTCTCGTAAGCCAATACCGGGATCGTTCAGCCTATGAGTTGGGCTCATGGTCTGCATGTCCACCAGTGGGTTATTGGACTCTGAGGGCGGGTGCGATTGCATACCTGCGCTCATCCCAGCCATTCCAGAGTGGTCCATCCCGGACATCCCACCCATTTTGCTGTGATCCATGCCGGCCATTGCGCCCATGTCGCCCATCCCTTGCATGTCACCGTGGTTCATGCCGGACATGTTGCTATGGTCCATCGCGCCCATGTCGCCGCCATGGTCCATGCCCGCCATACCGCCCATGCTGCCGTGATCCATCCCCATGTCGTCCATGGTGATTAGTGGTCGAGGATCGGTTTCTGGAACAGGAGCGCTCAGCCCTTCGGCAACCGCTAGCGTGCCACGGGCGTATCCTGTGCGATCCATCGATTGGGCGAAGATCGTGTAAGCCTCCTCGGTCGCAGGCTCGACAATCACATCGTAGGTTTCTGCCACGGCAATGCGGAATTCGTCGACGCTAACTGGGTTGACGTATTGGCCATCGGCTGCGACTACAGTCATCTTCAGCCCTGGAATGCGGACATCGAAATAGCTCATGGCCGAGCCGTTGATGAACCGCAGACGAAGCTTCTCGCCGGGCTTAAAGATGCCGGTCCAGTTCCCGTCGGGTGCTTGGCCGTTCATTAGATAGGTATAGGTGTAGCCGCTTACGTCGGCGAGGTCGGTGGGACTCATTTTCATCTGAGCCCACATTTTCCGATTCGCAATCGTAGCGGCCCAGCCGTCTTCGCTCACGTCGTTAATGAAGTCTCCGACAGTGCGCTTGTGGAAGTTGTAATAATCGGACTGCTTCTTGAGCTTAGAAAGGATTCGAGCGGGATCCTCATCGGACCAATCAGTCAACATCACCACATAGTCGCGGTCATAGCTGAACGGTTCGGGATCCTTCGCATCGATGACCAAGGGACCATAGACACCAAGCTGCTCTTGTAGGCCTGAATGACTGTGGTACCAATAGGTACCGTTCTGTTTAACCTGAAACTTGTAGACATACATGCCATCGGGAGCGATGCCGTGGAAGCTCAATCCAGGCACGCCATCCATGTTGGCCGGCAGGATCATGCCGTGCCAGTGAATCGATGTATCTTCGCTCAACTTATTTCTGACTCGCAGCGTGACGGTATCCCCTTCACGCCAACGTAGAAGCGGCCCTGGGATGGTCCCATTGATAGTCATCGCTGTCCGGGCCGCGCCGGTGATATTGACCGGCGTCTCCCCAATCAGCAGATCGAACTCCGTGCCACTTAGTACGCTGGGCTGGCCTGGGCTAGTCACTGCCCAGACCGGAGCTCGCCACAAGCCAAGACCGCCAAGGATGCCTGCGGCAGTCAAGCCTTTAACAAAGGTTCGCCTAGAGGTTTTACGTTGCATGTGTAGGTTCCAATCAAACTAAGGAGCCAAGCCGAAACCAGCCGTAAGGTTGGTGTTGCCAGCGTTAATTGATCTTAGAAACTCGCGCACGGTCTGTCTTATCAAGCGACTCGCCTTTAATCGTAAATATGGCATGCCTAAGAAAGACGCGGGATTACATTTTTGTAAGCTTAAAGCGCTTCAGAAATCGCCCAAAAAATCGCCTGTGAGCATGTCAATCTCCAGGTGGAAGCTGCGCAATGGCTTTTGATTTCCGTGCAAGGATCCGGTTGCAACGATACTCATTGAAGTCAAAGATTGCTCAATGTACGGCTAATACCATCAGCCTCTAACCGCTGCCTTCACATTATTATATTCCGATCATCTTAATAGTTTAATTTAGGCTGCAGCTTTGATAATAATCGCTTAAAATAATGTGCGCTGTTAATACTGATATCGCCGGTTCTTCCAACGAATGTTACAACTACCAACACCGTGGCAACTACAACATCCGAGAAAGCTGCCACAGTTCCGAGAGGTGCATGGTCACAGTTGCGTAAGGTTTCGCTTCAGCAATTAGCGTGGGCGTGCTTCGCTGAAGTTGCTTTTGAGGCTACCTCCTGGGCTTGGTCCTTCTGGTCAGCCTGATAACTAGCGATCGCTATTTGGCGAGCCTGCTCCATACGAGCAAAGGTACGATCACCACCACCTTCTGCCATTGCATAGGAAGAGCTTGCTGCGATGGCGAGCAGTACAGAAACGGATCTGAAGAATTTCATTACTTGTTACCTCGTTCGAAGACATGGGAGACCCAGCGCAGCTCCATAAATAGAGGCTTTGGCTTTGGCTTGGTCTTGTGTCTAAGCTAACCGAGCGTTCCTGTCAGAACCCTGATTTAGACATTACGGTTTCGTCAGTAATGCATAAAGGCAGTGAGCCCAAGCGAAAGCGCAGGTAGCGTGCATGGTGCCTTTTCGTTCAGGCAAATAGGTCTTGTTTCCAGCGGGCAAAAAAAGGGCGCCATCTAGCGCCGATAGGCCAAAGGAGCATGGAAAAGGCCAAAAAGCAGAGTGTGGGAGCAACTGCTGATGTAGACGTTAACGCTACAAGCTGTCAGACAGATGATGCGAGCATTACGTTTCTGTAAGGTACTGGCTGCACGCCCTGACAATCGGCACACTGCTCCAAATGCCGGAGGGAATACTTTCATGAAGCTTCTTGTTGCTGAAGACGAGCCGAAAACAGGCACCTACCTACAGCAGGGGCTTTCAGAGGCAGGCTTCACAGTCGATAGAGTTGAAAACGGGACCGATGCTGCTCAGCACGCGCTTCATACCACATACGACTTGCTCATCTTAGACGTGATGATGCCTGGCCTGGATGGGTGGCAGGTTTTACAGAAAGTCCGCGCTGCTGGTAATGAGGTTCCCGTGCTCTTTCTCACCGCCCGAGACGGGGTTCAGGATCGAGTAAAGGGATTGGAGTTGGGCGCTGATGATTATCTCATCAAGCCGTTTGCCTTCTCCGAATTGCTAGCCAGGATCCGTACGTTGCTTCGCCGCGGCAATAATGTCCCCAACCAAACAATACTCAAACTCCTCGACCTTGAGGTCGATCTGCTCAGGCGTCGAGTTACGCGATCGGGGAAACGAATAGACCTAACTGCAAAGGAATTCGCACTTCTTGAGCTATTACTTCGGCGTCGCGGGGAAGTGCTCTCAAAGTCCCTTATCGCCTCCCAAGTATGGGACATGAATTTCGACAGCGATACCAATGTGATTGAGGTGGCGGTACGACGGCTGAGAGCAAAAATCGATGATGAGTTCGAACCTAAGCTCATACAAACCGCGCGTGGGATGGGCTATTTGATCGACGCGCCAGACCCCTAGAGCGAAATGCTCGGCATTTCACGCGATGGGCCAAGCTACCGGTACCGATGCGGTTAAGGCGAGCCACCGAGCAAGGAGCGGTGCCGAACCTCAGTTCTCCGAGCTGGATTTCTTCAGCTGTGGCACGAAGAAGATGGGGCTCTGCGGGGGAGCTATCAGAATATCACTGGATTTGATGCTAGTGCCCTTGCGACGCCTGGTCTTGCCATCCTTACCGACCGCCAGCAAATCACCGGTCGCAACAGCGATATCGAGCGCCTGCTTTACGCGAAACTCGTCAGCCATGGTGTAGTTGGTCAATCCGCTCATCAGGCCCAAAAAAGGTTGCCGTTCTACCTCGTAGACCTGTTTGGGCAAGAGCTCTGAAAGTTCTCCTCGGACGCGGTCATCGGTGGCATCGTCGAAGTGATGCTCATCCAACAGCAAATCGTGTTGGCCTGTCACGGCGATATCCGATTGGCGTCGTAGCCGAAAAAGCTGGAAGGCGACAGCATATGGGAAAAGTTGTTGCCGTATTTCCAGTGGATCTTCTTCATCACATCGTTGGCGCGGTAGTTGTCCGCCAGATGGATAAACCAATAGGCCATCGGGTTGCTGCCAGCAGGGCGGATGAAGAACACGGTCATGTACTGGGCACCGCTTTCCTGTTTGATCCCTTCAGACAGATGGCGTTGGATCAGGTACTGCCAATTGCGAGGCTGATGTGCCTTCAGCTCTTTCAGCATGCCATGCGCTTTTGTTGGTGCAATCTATAAGCGTGCGTCGGTTGCCGGGCATTAGTAAATGAAAGGCTACCGAGACAGTAAAGATTTGAAGTGGGCAGTCTTCAAGCTAATCAGGCGATCTACAATAAAGCCAACGTCTAACCGAGTCACATTGAAGTCAATTTAGTCGATTAAACGTCTTTATATATAGCGCGCCTCGGTTGCATGCGGCTTTTGATTGGGAATGCAATGGCGGGACATTAGCGCGTGCACGCTTACCGTGGTGCATTGAAACTCAAAATATCCAGTTGCTCGGTCAGCCAGCGATGCGCCTGATATGTACTCTGAAATTTACGAGCTAGGATGCGTACACCTTTATCTACGCTACAGTCACGGAGCGTGAGGCCATGACCTTCTTCGTCGATTTCGTAGGTCTTTGCTTTCATATCGCCGAGCTGCATCGCCAGCAGCCTAACGTCATCGAGTGAATGAATGGGGGCTATGCTGTGCTTGCGCACGTAGGAGCGTACCTTCTCAGAAAGCTCATTGAAGTCATCTGCATTAATGCGGTGGACTATATCATCTGAATCTGGGATTTTCTCCGGATAGTCATCATCAAGTGATACGCAGTGTTCCACACCGTGAATGCTTGCTACTAGGTATTGACCGCCGACTTCGTCGCGCTCGCAGTTAAGAATTAGGATAGACATGATTTTTCCTCAGGTTGTTGTTCTGTTCATAATTCTAAGTTGCTCTGCTTAAAAAAGGCAATAGGCTAACTGTATTTTTATGCAGTCTCTGGTTAATGCCCCGGAGGCCGTTCGGCTGGCTATCTAGTAGAGTGTTCGACCCAAAACTCATAATTTAAAAGTGGCACAAGCAGTATGTCGTGGGCAGTGGTGTCTCGGTAAGCGATCGCGCCAGTCCGTCGCCGACCCAGGCTGTGAGCGCAATTTAAAATTACTCTACTTGGTTCTCGCATTTTAAAATGTGAATCGGCTGAAAGAGTGGAAGCACCTGCTGATACCCGACGCTATCCAGTCGGTCTATGTGCTGCTCCCGGCGGGTTGTCTTGATGGGTCAGGTAACATGGTGCGTTCTTGGCCAACGAACCAAAGTCCGGAATGCGATATAGAAAGGATAGAATTTTTGCACCTTTGCAATGTTTGGCTTTTGGGGTTATATAAAAAATAATGCTCTGGTTGTTGTTTTTTTTGTTTTCGTATTTGCAATAATTGATTGTGTGGCATGTGTCACGCAAATAATAATTAGAAGAATAATATGAATGCAGAGACTCAAAGCGCCTATATTAGTTTGGCCAGTAATTTTTATGCGACTCGGATGCAGGGCGTTGAGCTTGATGAGCTCAATATTATTGGTGCTTTACTACGGGCGGCCCCTGATTACCGCCCGGATTATTATCGGCGCCTACGTAACGCTTTGGCGTTTGATCAAAAGCATCGAGGAAATTTCTGGGCTGCCCAAGAAATCAATCGTACGCTCAATCCGGTCACTGTGTTAAATCTGCCGCGAAAGAAAAAGCAGCGACGTCCGCAGAAGCTTTCTACCGCTGATTTCGAAGCGTGGCTACGGTGTCTGGCTGAACGAGATATGCCTGTCGAAGCGGGAGCTTTAATGGTGATATCTCTTACCGGAGCGCGACCATGCGAGCTTAACGGAATTTCTATCGATGGCCGGCGCATCCATATATCCGGTGCAAAGCTTAGCCACAACGGTTTACGCGGCGCTAGCCGAACGCTTGAGGCTGATGGAGACGTCTGCAATATCTTGAGAAACGCTCTCGCTGCTTTTAAATGTCAGCCGCGCAGTATGGATTCAATACGCGTTGCGCTTCACCAAGTCGCTACTGAGCTATTCGGTAGGAGGAAGGTGCCGAGTATGTACACACTTCGTCACCAGTTCGGCTCAAATCTGAAAGCCTCAGGCATGTCCGCAATTGAAATGGCATACGTCATGGGGCACCAGGCTACCGATTCGATTAGCCGCTATGGCGATAAAAGATTTGGACGTGCAGAAGCGGTTAAGGTTAAGCCTGCAAGCGATGCTGACTTTTCAAAGGTGAGAGATACAGTGCCTGCTCGAATGCGTGCGGACGCCGTGGCTCTTAATGATCAGCGAGACTTGGATCGTAGGACTGAGGTCGCTGACGGCTGAGGTGATGTGGTCATTTCAGCGGACAATCATGAATTCCTTAGGCTATAGAGCGTTTGTATCTAGCTCTGGTTTTGATAGCGGTTTCCACCTTTACGTCGTCAACGCTCAGGTATCTGTTCGTTTTGTCGAACCATTGCATCGCCCTTTGTGATTGGCGTATAAACACACAAACACCTATTAGCGGA
Organism: Pseudomonas sp. BAY1663; assembly: GCF_000582595.1. Taxonomy (NCBI): domain Bacteria; kingdom Pseudomonadati; phylum Pseudomonadota; class Gammaproteobacteria; order Pseudomonadales; family Pseudomonadaceae; genus Pseudomonas; species Pseudomonas sp. BAY1663. The sequence goes on along the minus strand of NZ_AZSV01000014.1, from coordinate 4,123 downwards.
GAACGCTATGAATACCATTCGCTGGAATGTCGCCGTCTCGGCCGACACCGACCAGTCGCTTCGGATGTTTCTGGCCAGCCAGGGCGGCGGCCGTAAGGGCGACCTGTCGCGCTTCATCGAAGAAGCGGTACGGGCACACATCCTGGAGCTGAGCGCTGAGCAGGCCAAGGCCGCTAACGCCCATCTGAGTGAGGCAGAATTGACCAACGCGGTTGACGAAGCGCTCGACTGGGCACGTAAGCGCTGATGCGGGTCGTGTTGGATACCAACATCCTGTTCAGCGCCCTGATCTCGCCACATGGCGCGCCCGATGCGATCTACCGTGCCTGGCGGGCGGCGCGTTTCGAGGTGGTGACCTCGCGGATGCAACTCGATGAAATTCGTCGAGCCAGCCGCTATCCCAAGCTTCAGGCCATCCTACAGCCCGCCAAGGTGGGCGCCATGATCAATAACCTGCAACGGGCTGTGGTACTGGAGCGCCTGACCATCGAGGTCGAAGCCGATGATCCGGATGACTCGTTTTTGCTGGCCATGGCCTTGGCGGGCGATGCGGACTACCTGGTAACCGGTGATCGCCGCGCCGGCCTGCTGCAACGCGGGCACATCGAACGCACGCGGATCGTCACGCCCGCCGTGTTCTGCGTCGAGGTGCTGTGATCAATGCCGGTCGGTTTTCTGACTCAAGAGCAACGCGACGGTTTTGGCCGCTATGTTGATTCGCCCAGCCGTGAAGAGCTGGAACGTTACTTCCACCTGAGCGATGAAGACCGTGAAGCCATCCAGGTGCTGCGGGGTAACCATAACCGTCTGGGTTATGCCGTTCTGCTGACCACCGTCCGCTTCGTTGGCGTTCTGCCGGACAAGCCCGCCGCCGTGCCGGTGGAAGTCCTGCAGGTGCTTTGCCGACAACTGGCGATTCCAGACCCCGACTGCCTCCAGCGCTATAGCGATCATCGCCGCTGGATACATGCCACCGATATTCAGAACCGCTTTGGCTATCGTCATTTCACCGATCCGGGCATCGGCTTTCGCTTGAGCCGCTGGCTGTATGCCCTCTGCTGGACGGGCACCGACCGGCCGGGAGTGCTGTTTGAGCGAGCCACCTCGTGGCTGTTCACACAGAAAGTCCTCCTGCCTGGTGTGTCTCAACTAGAGCGCTTTATCGCCCAGTTGCGCAGTCGGGTCGAAGAACGCCTCTGGTTTACGCTGGGCCGCAGCGTGACTGAGGAACAGCGATTGCAACTGCAAGACTTGCTGACGGTGGCCGAAGGCAACCGCAGCTCCCGGCTGGATCAATTGCGCTCCGGCCCGGTCATGGTCAGTGGCCCCGCGTTGATTCGGGCACTGCGCCGGCTCGATGACGTGCGCGGCATCGGCATCACCTTGCCGGCGGCGGCGCACATCCCTCCCAGCCGTATCGCCGCCCTGGCCCGCTTCGCCAACACGGCCAAGGTCACCGCGATTAATCGGCTGCCGGCGTCGCGGCGGATGGCGACACTGGTGGCCTTCGCACTCTGCCTGGAGGCGACTGCGCACGACGACGCACTGGAAGTCCTGGAGGCCTTGCTGCGCGACCTGTTCAGCAACGCGGAGAAGGCCGACAAGAAAGCCCGCATGCGCAGCCTGAAAGACCTGGATCGGTCGGCCGCGACGCTCGCCGCCGCGTGCAAGGTCGTGCTGGACAGCTCGATCAGCGATGACAACGTGCGCGCCCGGCTGTTCAACGACCTGCCGAGGACCACCCTGGAAAAGGCCCTGGAAGAGGTCAACGCGCTGATCCGCCCGGTAGATGACGTCTATTTTCTTGCATTGGAAGCGCGCTACCGCAGCGTGCGCCGCTTCCTGCCCGACCTGCTCAAGCACATCCGCTTCGGCTTCAGCCCGGCCGGCAAGGGCGTGGCGGCTAGTCTGGAGTGGCTGCAACTGAACCTGCCGCGCCGGAAGCCAGAGGATGACGCGCCGCAGGAGATCGTGGCCAAGGCTTGGCAGAAGCACATCACCCGCGAAGATGGCTCCCTCGACATGGGTGCCTATGTGTTCTGCACGCTCGATGCGCTGCGCACGGCCCTGCGCCGCCGCGATGTCTTCGTCTCGCCCAGTTGGCGCTATGCCGACCCGCGCCTTGGCCTGCTCGACGGTGCCGAATGGCTGGCGGCGCGACCGATCATCTGCCGGTCACTGGGCCTGACCATCGACGCCAAAACCACCCTGGACGCCTTGTCCGTCGAGCTGGATGCAACCTGGCTGGCAGTAGCCGCGCGCCTGCCCGACAACCCGGCGATTCAACTGAGCGAGAACACCGAGGGCAAGACCGAACTGTCGCTCGGGGCGCTGGACAAGCTGGACGAGCCCTGCTCGTTGCTGCAACTGCGGGCGGCCGTGTCTGACCTGATGCCGCGTGTCGATCTGCCGGAAATCCTCTTGGAAATCGCCGCCCGCACTGGCTTTTCCGAGGCCTTCACCCATGTCTCCGAACGCAATGCACGCGCCGACAACCTGGTCACCAGCCTCTGCGCGGTGCTGTTGGGCGGGGCCTGCAACACCGGCCTGGAGCCCTTGATCCGCACCGACAACCCGGCGCTGCGCCGTGACCGGCTGTCCTGGGTCAGCCAGAATTATATCCGCGACGACACCCTGTCAGCGGCTAACGCCATCCTGGTCGGAGCGCAAAGCCAACTGGAACTGGCCCAAGTCTGGGGTGGCGGCGAGGTCGCCTCCGCCGATGGCATGCGCTTCGTCGTACCGGTGCGCACCGTGCATGCCGGCCCCAATCCGAAGTATTTCGGCACCGGCCGGGGTGTCACCTGGTACAACCTGATTTCCGACCAATTCTCCGGCCTCAACGCCATCACCGTGCCCGGCACGCTGCGCGACAGCCTGGTGTTGCTGGCGGTCGTGCTGGAACAGCAGACCGAGTTGCAGCCGACGCAAATCATGACCGAGACCGGGGCCTACAGCGATGTGGTGTTCGGGCTCTTCCGCCTACTTGGCTACCACTTCAGTCCGCGGCTGGCCGATGTCGGCGGTACCCGCTTCTGGCGCACGCGCCCGGACGCGGACTACGGCAAGCTCAACGGGCTGGCCCGCCAGTCGGTCAAACTCGACCTGATCGCCGAGCACTGGGACGACCTGCTGCGCCTGGCCGGCTCGCTCAAACTCGGCCGGGTGCCGGCGACTGGCATCATGCGCACGCTGCAAACGGGAGATAGACCCACCCGGCTGGCCCAGGCGCTGGCCGAATTCGGGCGGATCGAAAAGACTCTGCACACGTTGACCTATATCGACGACGAGTCCAAGCGCCGCGCCACCCTGACCCAGTTGAACCGAGGCGAAGGCCGGCACAGCCTGGCCCGCGCCGTGTTCCACGGCAAACGCGGCGAGCTCCGCCAGCGCTACCGCGAAGGCCAGGAAGACCAGCTCGGTGCTCTGGGCCTGGTGGTGAACATCATCGTGCTGTGGAACACCCTCTACATGACGGCGGCCGTGGAACGGCTCAAGCAGCACGGCTATCCAGTGCTGGAAGAGGATTTGGCCCGGCTATCGCCGCTGATCTACGAGCACATCAACATGCTCGGGCGGTATTCCTTTGCGGTACCGGAAGAAGTTGCGCGCGGCGAGCTGCGGCCACTGCGTAATCCAGACGACGACCTGTGATCCCCCTAAACGCTATGAGCAACACCCAAGCTGCTGCTGGATCGGCGGGCACTTCACCGAGCCGAACGAACAGAAAACGCAGCAATCCCCTGGGTTGGGGCGCAGCAGCGCCTTGCAGTTGCTGCACTCGTAATAGAACTGGCAGGCGTCCGTGGGCATGGTTTCCGGCTTGGCGAAGCCGCAGCGCGGGCAAGTCAGCACGGACTCAAGGACAATGGCGCTCATCGTGACCTCACTTCTGCACTGTGGAGGGGTATCCCGCGTTCGCGGTCGCCTCAGTCAGTGCCTCGGGCTGGGCCTTATCGGGATCGTAGGTGACGGTCGCCGTCTTCTGGTCGAAATTGACCTGGACGTCACTCACGCCGGACACCTTCTCCAGCGACTTCTTGACCGTGATCGGACAGAGTCCGCACGTCATGTTCTGCACGTCGAGCGTGACGGTTTTCGGGGGAGCCGCCAGCGCCACGAA